>CANQEU010000041.1 GCA_947595635.1 uncultured Clostridia bacterium | reverse complement strand
GCGACCCGGAACGGGTTCGAACCGTCGACCTCTAGCGTGACAGGCTAGCGTTCTAACCAACTGAACTACCGGGCCAAAAATGGTGGGAACAATAGGGCTCGAACCTATGACCCTCTGCTTGTAAGGCAGATGCTCTCCCAGCTGAGCTATGCTCCCAAAGCGAATTGTGCCGAAATTTTAAAGGGCGGTATCAAACCGCTTGTTATCAGCAACGGATATTATAATACTACAACGGGGATAAAAAGTCAATACCTTTTTTCAATTTTTCAGTTTTTTTCGCCGCCGTGCTTCATATTTATTATGTCATTAAGACCGTCTGCGTTGAAAACGTATTTTTTGCCGCAAAAATTGCATACGACCTCCGCGCCGTTATCCTCATCTATCATTTCTTGTATTTCCTCGTCACGCAGCGTTGCTATCGAATTTATAACACGCTCTCGGCTGCAATTGCATACATAGTGAACGGGGAATTCGTCTATTTTTTTAAATTCAAAGCCTTCAAGAGCCTCAGCCGCTATTTCTTCGGGAGTCATTCCCTTAGCAAGCATTGTCGTCATGGGCTCAAGCTTTGCAATATTTTTTTCTATTATGTCACAGGCGCTTGAGTCTGCCGCCGGCAAAATCTGGAGAAGAAGTCCTCCGGCAAGAAGAACATCGCCGTCCTCCTTGTCAAGCAATACGCCAAGTGCGCACGCCGTGGGTATCTGCTCGCTCAAAGCGTAATAAGCCGTTATATCCTCTGCGATTTCTCCCGAGGCAAGCCTTGCCCTGCTCATATAAGGCTCGCCTGAGCCGTAATCCCTTATAACGTCTATAAATCCGTTTTTGCCGACCGCCGCCGAAACATTGATTTTCCCTTGGCGGTAACGCGTTGTTTCGCAATGCGGATTTTCAATATATCCACGCACGTTTCCCTTGCTGTCGGCAACCGCTACTACAGCGCCGGCAGGCCCGTCGCCTTTTATCTTAACCGTTATTATTGCCCCTTCATGCTTTAGCTGAGCGCCCATCATTGAGGCTGCGCTTAGCAGTCTGCCCAATGCCGCGCTTGCGGCAGGTGACGTATCGTGAACCTTTTTGGCTGTATATACAATGTCAGTTGAATTTATAACCGACACCATGGCGGTGCCGTCGTCCGTAATACATCTTATTATTTTATCCATAAAATTATACCCTGTTATTTTCTTTTAAATTTTTTGAACGGCATATATGTTCCTCTGCGAATTGCTTTCGGGGGGAGAAAGCGTCATATCGCCTGTTATCCCCAAAATTTTAAAGCCGGCAGCCTTAATAATCTCTTCAAGCTCAATTTCGGTGTATGCGCGCTCGCAAAAGCTTTCGCTGCTTCTTCTGTATAGCTTTCCGCATTTTTCAAAAAAGTCGAGGTCTATTCTGGTTATGCTGTTTTTAAGAGGAGTATTCTGCCAAACGCAAAAGACAGAGCCTTTGTCATAAACAAACACATTGTCTGAAAGAATTTCCCTGTGCTTATAAACTGTGTTTACGTCAAATATAAAGAGCCCGCCCTTATTCATAAAGAGTGAGACTCTGTTGAATGCCCTTTGCAGCTCCTCCTTATTAATTATATGATTAACGCTGTCAAGGGTGCATATGCAGCTGTCTATCGTTCCGAACAGGTCAAGCTCCTGCATTTTCTGACAAAGGAACAGAATGTCAAGACCTTCGTCGCACGATTTTTGCTTTGCGAGCATAAGCATTTCGGGGCTTGCGTCGGCGCCGTAAATGTCTATACCTCTTTTTTTAAGCTCTATAGTCAGCGTGCCCGTACCGCAGGCAAGGTCAAGAGTAAGACCGGGCGTGCGGCGGTAATGATTGAAAAGCTCTTGGATATAATCGGCGCGCCGAGAGTAATGCACGTTGTCGGTAAGAGAGTCGTAATAATCGGAAAAAACTGAATATGCCGTGTTCACGCTTTATCGTCCTTTTTCTCTATTTCGCCCTTTTCCTCTGCCTCTTTAATATTGCTAAACGCCATGGCGTAGCCGTCGCTGCCGTATATAAGCGAGCGGTTTACACGGCTTATCGTTGCGGTGGAGGCGCCGGTTTTCTTTACTATTTCGCTGTAAACCTGTTTTTCATCAAGCATTTTTGCCACAACAAGCCTCTGTGAAATCGCTTTAAGCTCCTGCACGGTACAAAGATCCTCAAAAAAGCAATAGCATTCATCAATGCTTTTCAGCGAAAGTATAGCTTTAAAAAGAAAGTCGATATGCTCGTCGTGAAGCTTTGAATTCATAATAACAGATCCCTTCCGTTCAATTTCACGATTTAATACAATAAAATCTTATCATATAATCTTAAAATTGTAAAGAAAAAATTAGCGTCCGTGGCTGTGCTCAAAAATACTGCGTAATTTGTTTTCATTAAACAGGATTGCGCAGCATTATGAATTGTCGTGCCGCGCGTTTACCATAGCCATAAATTCTTCCTCGCTTATAACAGTAACGCCGAGGCTTTGAGCCTTTGTAAGCTTGCTTCCGGCGTCCTCGCCAGCAAGGACGAAGTCGGTCTTTTTTGAAACCGACGACGAGGTCTTTCCGCCGAGGCTTTCAATAAGCTTTGAGGCCTCGCTGCGTTTCATAGTCGGCAGAGTGCCGGTGAGCACAAATGTTTTTCCGTCGAATTTATTTTGCGTTACGGATGATTTTGCAGGCGGCATCATAACGCCGAGCTCGCGCAGATGCTCTATAAGCTCCTTTGTTTCCGGCAGTGAAAAGTATGAGGATACGCTTTCAGCCATTACTCTGCCAAAGCCGTCTATTTCAGCGATTTCATCTGCATCGGCAGTCATAATTGCCTCTATCGTTCCGAAATGAAGGCATAAAAGCTTTGCCGCCTTTTCTCCTATATTTCTTATTCCAAGGGCAAAGACAAGCCTGTAAAGCTCGTTGGCCTTTGATTTTTCTATGGATTTTTTCAGGTTTGAAGCCGAAAGCTCTCCCATACCCTCGAATTCGGAAATTCTTTTGTAGTCAAGGCGGTATAAATCGGCAGGTGATTTTATCATATCTGTGGCGACAAGCCGCTCAAGCACAGCCGGTCCGAGTCCGTCTATATCCATAGCGTCGCGTGACACGAAGTGTATAAGGTGGCGCATAAGCTGCGCGGGGCAGTCGGTGTTCGTGCAGCGTATCGCCGCTTCTCCGTTTTCGCGCACGACGGGACTTCCGCACGACGGGCAGTAAAGGGGCATTTCAAACGGAACGGTGTTTTCTCCGTGCTCCTTAAGCGCGACGACCTCCGGGATTATTTCCCCTGCCTTCCTGAGTATAACGGTGTCTCCTATCCTAATATCCTTTTCGCGAATAAAGGCTTCATTGTGAAGAACAGCACGGCTAACGGTCGTGCCGGCAAGCGTAACCGGCTCAAACACCCCGGTAGGGGTCAGCGCGCCTGTTCTGCCGACTGTTATTTCAATGTCAAGCAGCTTTGTTTCTTTTTCCTCCGGCGGAAATTTATATGCCTCGGCCCATTTCGGGAATTTTGCCGTGCTGCCAAGCAGCTCACGGTCGGAATAGCCGTTTAGCTTTATTACGGCGCCGTCTATTTGATAAGGCAGCTCGCCGCGCATGGCGCCTATTCTTTCAACCTCCTCAATTGCGTCTTTCATATTGTCAAAGCAGTTGTAAAACGGGGGAGCAGGAAGACCGAGCGTTTTTATAAAGTCAAGCGACTGCTTATGAGATGTTATGTCCTTGCCTCTTATCTGCTGAATATTAAAAATAAAAATGTCGAGCTCTCGTTCGCGTGTTATATCGCTGTTTTTTTGCCTTAGCGAGCCGGCGGCGGCATTCCTCGGATTTTTGAAGGTCTTTTCCTCGTTTTCCTCCTGACGTTTTAAAAGGCGCAGAAAGCTGTCGTTCGACATATATACCTCACCCCTAACTTCAAGATAGGGCAAGGGGCTTTTAAGACGGTGGGGCAGGCTCTTTATCGTCAGAATATTATCGGTTATGTCCTCGCCCACTGCTCCGTCGCCTCTTGTTGAGCCTCGAACAAGCACTCCGTTTTCGTATTCGACTGAAACGGAAAGTCCGTCAAACTTAGGCTCAACAACATATACGGGATTTTTAACAGCTTCACGCACACGCCTGTCAAAATCAAAAAGCTCCTCGTGAGAGAATGAATCGTGCAGGCTCTGCATTAAAACGGTGTGCTCGACCTCGGAAAATTTTTCCGACGCTCTGCCTCCGACTCTTGAGGCAGGGGAGTCCTCGCTTTTAAGCTCAGGGTGCTCCGCCTCCATAATTTCAAGACGGCGCAGAAGCATATCGTATTCGTAATCGCTTATTTCAGGGTCGTCCTCGTTGTAATATCTGTCGTTATGATATTTAATTTTTTCGCATAGCTCTTTATATTCATTTTGCAAGCTTGAATTTGGCATGTTTACCATTCCTTAAATTTATTCCTATATATTTTACCCCTATAATAAAAATATTTCAATGCTTTGACTTTTATTTGCAAAATATTCGGCTCATACGCTCCTTAGGAAAATAGGAGTTCAAAAAGCGTTGATGAAAAAAATCAGGCGGCGGTGATCACCGTCGCCTGATAATTAATATTCAGAAGTAAAATAGCACTGTAAAATCAATTATTAAAACCATCTGTCAAAGAATCTTACGCAGCTGTATTGGCATATGAAATTCTGTGATTCATGCCAGTTGCTCGTTATCCATGTGGCATAGAAAAATAAGATTCTGTGCTGAACGGCGCTGCCGTTTTGATCGAAAATAAAGTTTACCGCGTCAATTGAAGCCTGATTCGGCGCAATGCTTGTACTGCCGACATATCCGTAGTTTTTGATTACCTGCTGAATGGATGTGTAGCCCTCAAGGTTCATTGTGTCGCGAATTGCCTGAGCGACCAAAGCGGTGCCGATGAAGCCCTCGCTTCCCATTTCGCCCATAACTATTCTGTAGGCAAGGTCGCGATCCTTGTCGGAAAGCTTTATGGGCTGCGGCTTATAATTATAATCGGGATTGTCAATTGCCATTATATATCCGTTGTCCCACTGGCTCTGATAAAGCTGGTCGCGCTGAGCAATCTGCTCTTCGGTAAGCGGCGGATCGGTTACGGGCTCTGTCACAACGACCGGCTCGGTAGGAGCGGCTGTTTCGCCCTCCGATGCGCTGCTGCTCGGTGCGCTTCCGTTTACGGACGCTCCAATCTGAACATTCTGTGTATTTTCAGGAATAGTCTGCTCGTAAATGTACTCCTCGGTTTCAGCCGGGTCTGTGAGCGCTTCGGTCTCCTTTTCGGTTTCCGGCTCTGTTTTTTTCTCGGTCGCCTTTTCCTTTGACTTGGACTCGTCGGATTTCTTCTTGCTGTCCGTTTCCTTTGAGTCCTTTTTAGCCTTATCGCTCTTCTTTTCTGTAGGCTTCTCGGTAGGCTTTTCGGTCGGGGGGTCTGTCGGCGGTGCCGTCTCGGTGTATGCCTTTGTTATCTTGTCCATATATTCCGGATTGATAACATTGCCGGACATAGCGGAAACGAGGGAACGGTTGGTAACCTTTGCAGAATTCAAGCTGCTGCTCAGGCAGAAGGTTCCGGTAATTCCGACGGCGACTGCGAGAAGTCCGCAGGCGACAGCCTTTAATTTGGTACAACCAAGCTTAGAGGCCGGTTTATTGATTTTTTCACCCTCTTTTTCAAGGACTGTAGTATTCTGTGGTTCAGTTGATGACATAAATGTTACCTCCTTATGCACAATCACATTATACAGCATTGAATTTAAACAATCAATTGACATTTCTTACAAAAATGTTACTCAAGTGCCTGTAAATTGATACATATATGTAATAATTTGGTGAAAATTAAGTAATTATTCTATATAATTACACAACGGCTGCTATGTGCTTGTACTATAATATTTTAAATCCATAGCGGAAAGCTGAATTTAAAAAAGCAAAGCAGGCTTATCGATAAGTCCGACGTTATAATATCATATATATGAAACGAAAAATAACGCAATTTGTCGAAGGGCTTAATAGTATTGCCTAAAAAAAGACGTTGTGGTAAAATACAGACGTAAGTAAGAATAAAGGAGATGTCTGTGTTGAAAAAAAGTACAGTTGCTGTTTTTACGGCGGTTTTGCTGATTTTATCCCTGCTTATTTTTTCGGCTTGCGGCGAGCCTCTGCCACAGGGCAAGTATGTGTGTGAGGAGCCGTATCTCAGCTTGAATATACCTGACGCCGAGAATATAATCGACTTTGACGGCGAAATGAGCCTTAACGGAGAGACGTGCGATATTGTCTTTACAATAAATAAGGACACTCGGCATTATGAAATAAAACGCGGAGACGAAACTGTTTTCGACGGATATTTTTCAACGCAGGACAACGGAGAAACGCTTTATCTTAAATCGAACGAGGCGGAGTTTACGCTTAAAAGAGAATGAATATTTAAATCAAAGCGATTTTAGATAAGCCGTATGATTTAATAATTCCGTAAAATGCCTGCTGACCCTTAAAAACGAAGTAATTATGCAAAAGGTATGCGCAAACAGCCAAACGCCGGCTTGCGTTTTTATACCTTTTGCATTTTTTTGCCTTATTTTTTATTTTTGTATTGACAAATTGGAAAAAGGGGTGTATATTAAAGCTATACCGTAAAACATACTAAAACGATATGTTTTATAGGAACTGAATTTTCCGCTAAAAAGGCGAGGCTGCGTTTTTTAATTACGCAGTAAAAAAACATTGAAAGGAATGATTTTTATGCCGATATTCAAGAGCATAACTGATTTGATTGGAGGAACGCCTCTTTTGGAGCTTTCTAATTACGAGAGCGAGAACAAGCTTGAGGCGAAAATAGTTGCAAAGCTGGAGTATTTTAATCCTGCCGGAAGCGTTAAGGACAGAATCGCAAAAGCGATGATTGAGGACGCTGAAAGAAAAGGAGAGCTTGCTCCAGGCGCAACAATAATCGAGCCTACGTCCGGCAATACGGGAATAGGTCTTGCAAGCGTTGCGGCGGCGAAGGGGTATAAGGTGATACTCACAATGCCCGAAACTATGAGCGTTGAAAGAAGAAATTTGCTGAAGGCATACGGCGCGCAGCTTGTGCTTACAGACGGTTCAAAGGGTATGAAGGGCGCGATTGAAAAGGCAGACGAGCTGAAAAACGAGATAGAAGGCTCAATTATTCTCGGACAATTTGTAAATCCTGCAAATCCTGCGGTGCATAAGGCGACGACAGGCCCGGAAATTTGGGAGGACACACAGGGTAAGGTCGATATTTTTGTCGCAGGAGTAGGCACCGGCGGAACGATTACCGGCGTCGGTGAATATCTTAAAGCACAAAATCCGAATGTTAAAATCGTCGCTGTTGAGCCGGAGACCTCTCCTGTCCTTTCAAAGGGTACGGCAGGCCCGCACAAAATTCAGGGCATAGGCGCAGGCTTCGTACCGGATACCTTGAATACGGATATTTACGACGAGGTCATAGCCGTAAAAAACGAGGACGCATTTAAAACCGGCAATAAAATAGCAAAGGCTGAGGGCGTGCTTGTCGGTATTTCCTCCGGCGCTGCAATCTGGGCGGCAACGGAGCTCGCGAAAAGACCTGAAAACAAAGGCAAAACGATTGTTGCGCTTTTGCCTGACACCGGCGACAGATACCTTTCTACACCGCTTTTCAGTGAATAACATGCGGTTGCTCTTACAGACCGCAGGGGTATAAAGCTCGGCTGCAAGCGCTGATTTTATGCTCTGATAAAAAATTCGGGGAACGACGCGGCAATTCCGCCCGTTCCCCTTTTGTATAAATCATAATGCAATCGGAAATATAAATAATGTGTAAAATTAATTTGTTCGTGGTGATAATATGTATGATATAGCTGTGATAGGCTCCGGCGCGGCAGGACTTTCGGCGGCTCTTTACGCGAAGAGAGCTGGATTTTCCGTTGTGGTCGTTGAGGAAATGCCGCTTAGCGGCGGTCAGATTGTAAACAGCGCCGAGGTCGATAATTATATCGGCATTCCGCATATCGACGGCTTCGAGCTTGCGCAAAAATTCCGCTCACACGTTGACCTTTATAATGTTGAATTTAAGACCGCAAGAGCCGTTGAGATAAAAAACTTTGAAAAATATAAAACGCTGTCGCTCGACAGCGGAGAAAATATATCCGCCCTTGCTATAATAATCGCCACGGGAGCAAAGCATAAGAGCCTTGGAGTGCCGGGAGAGGAGAGGCTTAAGGGCAGAGGCGTATCATACTGCGCGAGCTGCGACGGGCCGTTTTATAAAAACAAGATAACGGCAGTTGTAGGCGGAGGAAACACCGCGCTTGAATATGCGATTTATTTGAGCAGAATTTGCAAAAAGGTTTATTTAATACACAGACGCGACGAATTCAGAGGGGCAAAAATACTCAGCGATAATTTGAAAGGACTTGAAAATGTCGAGCTTTTGCTGAATTGCGTTGTAGAGAGAATAAACGGGGATAAAATTCTTGAAAGCATAGATATAAAAAACAGGCTTGATAATAGCGTAAAAACGATAAGGCTCGACGGCATTTTTGCGGCGGTCGGAGTCACGCCGGACAGCGGCATAGCCGAAGGGCTTTTGCGTACCGACAGTGACGGCTACATCGTGGCTGACGAAACCTGCGCTGCAAGCGTTGAAGGGATATTCGCGGCAGGCGACGTCAGAACAAAGCAGGTTCGTCAGATTATAACCGCGGCTGCTGACGGAGCGGCTGCCGTTGCCTCGGCGGAAGAGTATATTGCCAAAATAAAAAAATAAAAATATAATGCCGCACACGCCTTTTAGTGCTTTGCCGAAGCCTTGATTACAGCACAAAAGCGTGTGCGGCGTTTTACGTTAAATTTTTTCCTTTTTATTCACGCCGAATATTCCGCCTATAGTTCCGCTGAGTATCATGGCGGCGGCCTTTATGAAAATCAACACGGTCGGGGAAAATTCGCCTGATATAAGTGAAACAGAAAGCTGGATAAAGAACAGCAGAAAGCCGGTTGCCGCACCGACCGCGATACCTGTTTTCTTTATTATTCTTCCGCTTATAAAGCCGCCGATAAAACAGCTTACGGCGCTTAGCACCGTTGTAACTGTAGATATTATGCCGTCCGGAATATAGCCAGCCTTTGTCAGAGCGAACGCGGTTAATACGAATAATAAAATACAGGCAACCGTTTCGCATATTCCGCCGATGATTATTCCCTTGATGCTTTTATTAATGTCCATATCTCTTCTCCCCGTATAATGTGCAATTTTTGATAAACGAGCGTACAGACTTATCACGATAAAAAAATACCTATGAATCGTCCTTACAATCCATAGGTATTAACAAAAAGCAAAAAATATTACATTTTAGGGTTGCCCTGTTTGATATTATTTTTCTTCCTCGGAGTTTTTATTTTTGCCGAAAAATCCCTTTGACTTTGTTTCGGCGGATTTCTGTGCGGCAGGCTCGTCCTTCATTGTGTCAACCGTTGAGATCGCCCAGCGCTTAAGCTGTATTTTTGTTCTGTCTGCGCCGGTTTCAAGAATAAATGAGTCCGTATCTTCCTTTATGCTGACTACCCTGCCGACGATACCGCCTATGGTTGTTATCTCGTCGCCTATTTCAAGGTTGTCGCGCATAGCCTTTTCCTGTTTTTTCCTTTTTGAGTTAGGCCTTATGATGAAGAAGTAGATCGCCGCGAAGATTGCGGCATAGAGAAGCAGCATTATCCACATATTGTTCATAAGACCGCCCGATGATCCGCCCGATGAGTTTGAGGAGCCCTGCGGAGCGCCGCATGATGAAAGCGTAAGCGCAGCGGCAGATGCAAGGGCGAGAAGCGCTGTGATTTTTTTCAAAATTTATCATCCTTTCGTTTCGTAAAAAAACTGCCGAATGCAATTATACCAATTTTCGGAAAAACTTGCAATAGTGCAGATAAAAGTTTATAAAAAAATTATCAATTTAAATTCTTGCTCCAAAATTTTCAACGCCGTGTCTGTAATAGCTTTCAAAACAGCCGTTATCAAGCGCTGCTCTTATCTCTTTAAGCAGATTGTTATAAAAATAAAGATTGTGCATAACCGCAAGACGCATTCCAAGCATTTCTCCGCTTTTGAACAGATGGTGAATATAGGCTCTGTCAAAGCTTTGGCAAACAGGGCAGAGGCATTCGCTGTCGAGCGGAAGAGTATCAAGAGCGTATTTTGCGTTTTTAATGTTTCTCACACCCTGCTTTGTAAAAATCTGCCCGTGTCTGGCGTTCCTTGTCGGCATAACGCAGTCGAACATATCAACTCCTCTGGCAACGGCTTCAAGAATATTAACCGGAGTTCCGACGCCCATAAGGTATCTCGGCTTGTCCTTCGGCATTATTTCGGTTACTATGTCAAGAATATGATACATCACCTCGGCAGGCTCGCCAACTGCAAGACCGCCTATGGCATAGCCTGGCAGGTCAAGCTCTGATATTACCCTCATATGCTCAAGCCGGAGGTCGTCATATGTGCCGCCCTGATTTATCCCAAACAGCATTTGCTCGGGATTTAAGGTGTGTTCAAGCGAATTAAGCCTTTCAAGCTCTGTCTTGCACCTCTCAAGCCAGCGTGCCGTGCGCTGTATGGATTGCTTAGTGTAATCGTATGGAGAGGGATTTTCAATACATTCATCAAACGCCATAGCAATAGTAGAGCCGAGGTTGGACTGTATTCTCATGCTCTCCTCCGGCCCCATAAATATTTTTCGCCCGTCGATGTGAGAGTTAAAGTAAACGCCCTCCTCCTTTATGTTCCTGAGCTTTGCAAGAGAAAACACCTGAAATCCGCCGCTGTCAGTCAGGACAGGGCCGTCCCACCGTGTGAATTTTCTTATTCCGCCAAGCTGCCTTATCATATCGTCGCCGGGCCGCAGATGAAGATGATATGTGTTGCAAAGCTGAATTTGACATTCAAGATTTTTTAAATCAAGAGCCGATACTCCGCCCTTTATTGCTCCGCAGGTTGCAACATTCATAAAAAACGGCGTTTGAATAACGCCGTGCGGCGTTTCAAAAATTCCTCTGCGCGCGTTTCCCTCGGTATTAAGAATTTTAAACATTAAAGCCTCCAAGATTAATTTATCAGCGTTGTCTTATGAGCGTTTTATAAAATTGCCATGGCGTCGCCGAACGAGAAAAATCTGTATTTTTCTTTAACGGCAGTTTCATATGCTTTCATTGTGTTTTCATATCCTGCAAATGCGCTTACAAGCATAATAAGCGTGCTTTCGGGGAGGTGAAAATTAGTTATCAGTCCGTCAAGCACTTTAAATTCATAGCCGGGATAAATAAAAATATCCGTGCTGCCGACATACGGCTCTATCCTGCCCGAACAAAGCGAAGCGGCAGCCTCAAGTGAGCGGCAGCTTGTCGTGCCGACAGCTATAACGCGTTTTCCGTTTTCCTTTGTTTCGTTTATAAGTCTTGCTGTGGCAGGGGGTATCTCAAAATGCTCACTGTGCATTTTGTGGTCGGTTATGTTCTCTGCCTTTACGGGTCTGAACGTGCCGAGACCGACGTGCAGCGTCACAAAGCCTGTTTTAACACCCTTTTTACGAATCTTATCCAAAAGCTCGTTTGTAAAGTGAAGTCCGGCGGTAGGCGCGGCTGCCGAGCCGAGGTGCTTGCTGTAAACGGTCTGGTATCTTTCGCTGTCCTTCAGCTCCTGCGTTATGTACGGCGGCAGCGGCATTTTTCCTACCTTTTCAAGAGAAGCAAAAAATCCATCTTCACCGTATGAAAATTCAACTATTCTGTTGCCGTCTTCCGTTACCGAAATAACCTTACAGCGCAGTATTCCGCCGCCAAAACTGAATTTGGCTCCGGGCTTAGCCTTTTTTCCCGGGCCTGCAAGGCATTCCCACACGTTATTTTCGATACGCTTAAGCAGCAGAAATTCAACGCAGGCGCCTGTCGGTTCCTTTGTGCCGTAAATCCTTGCCGGCAATACCCGTGAATTATTTAATATTAGGCAGTCGCCGCTTTCAAGCTCGTCCACAATGTCAAAAAAATGCCTGTGGCGCATTTCGCCGCTTTTTCTGTCCAAAACAAGAAGCCTTGAGCTGTCGCGTGGCTCAAGCGGAGTTTGTGCGATAAGCTCCTTTGGCAAATCGTAAAAAAAGTCCTTTGTTTTCATAGAAAATCCTTTCAAAGTTCATTCAAAAAATTGACAACTAACCACAGCATATGGTATATTATAAAATAAAGAGATTTTGCAAATATATGCAATTTTTGCGCATTGATGCGATACGCTCTATCTATTATATTTTATTTTGTCGTTGTTGACAACTTATTTTTTTCTTTTACTGACACAAGGGCAACAGGAGGATTATTTTATATGAAGAAGTATAAGGTTGGCATAATAGGAGCAACCGGTATGGTTGGTCAGCGTTTTTCACTTTTGCTTGCGGATCACCCGTGGTTTGAGGTCACGGCGCTTGCTGCAAGCGCAAGAAGCGCCGGAAAAAAATATAAGGACGCGGTGGGCGGACGCTGGGCTATGGAAGCCCCTATTCCCGAAAGGCTTGCCGATATGGTCATTTATGACGCTTCAGACGTAGATGCGGTCGTATCAAAGGTCGATTTTGTATTCTGCGCGGTCGATATGAAAAAAGAGGACATCAGGGCGCTCGAGGAAAAATACGCGAAGGCAGAATGCCCTGTCATCTCTAATAACAGCGCTCACAGGTCGACTGCCGACGTTCCGATGATAATTCCCGAAATAAATGCGGATCACGCAAGGATAATTCCCGAGCAGAAAAAACGCCTCGGAACAAAAAAAGGCTTCATAGCGGTAAAGTCAAATTGCTCGCTCCAAAGCTATGTTCCGGCAATACATCCTCTTATGGACTTGGGTGTTACAAAAGTCCTTGCATGCACATATCAGGCAATATCAGGCGCAGGCAAAACCTTTAAATCCTGGCCCGAAATAGTAGACAACATTGTACCGTATATTGGCGGCGAGGAGGAAAAATCCGAGCAGGAGCCGCTTAAAATATGGGGACATATCGAGGGCGATAAAATTGTTAATGCGCAATCGCCTTCCATAACCTCTCAGTGTATAAGAGTTCCGATAAGCGACGGCCACACAGCGGCGGTATTTGTTTCGTTTGATAAAAAACGCTCGCTTGATGAGATAATAAAAAGGTGGGAAAGCTACAAGGGCAGAGCACAGGAGCTTGACCTGCCGAGCGCGCCAAAGCAGTTCCTGCACTATTTCACCGAGCCGGACAGACCGCAGATAAAATCAGAGAGAAATCTTGAAAACGGTATGGCGGTTTCAATTGGCAGGCTTAGAGAGGATACTCAGTACACCATTAAATTCGTTTGTATGTCGCATAATACGCTCAGGGGAGCGGCAGGCGGCGCCGTTTTAATGGCTGAGCTTCTTTGCGCCGAGGGTTATATGGACTGATAATATAATTGCATAACGGAGGCAATATTAATGAAAAAGACAGTTTTTACAGGAAGCGCCGTTGCAATAATCACTCCGATGTATGCAGACGGCAGTGTGAACTATGATTCACTTGAAAAGATAATTGAGTTTCAGCTTTCAAACGGCACAGACGCGATAGTAAGCTGCGGAACAACGGGCGAATCGGCTGTGCTCGACCACAAGGAGCATTGCGACGTTATTTCCTTTACTCTTGAAAAGGTAGGCGGCAGAGTACCTGTTATAGCAGGCACGGGCAGCAATGACACAAAATACGCAATAGAGCTCACAAAAACGGCTGAGCAGCTTGGCGCCGACGCTGTTTTGTCTGTGACCCCTTATTACAACAAAAGCTCTCAGCAGGGTCTTGTAAAGCATTTTACAGCTATTGCAGAAAGCACCTCTCTGCCGATAATACTTTATAACGTGCCGTCAAGAACCGGCTGCAATATTCAGCTTTCAACATATAAGGAGCTTGCAAAGCTTGATAATATAGTCGCTGCAAAGGAAGCAAGCGGCGACGTCGGCTATGCGGCGCAGATACTTTCAGAGTGCGGTGATTCCCTTGCTGTTTATTCCGGCAACGACGATCTCACCGTTCCGCTTATGAGCATTGGCGGCAAGGGCGTTATATCTGTTTTTGCAAACGTAATGCCAAAGGAGATGCACGAGATAACCTCACTTATGCTAAAGGGAGAAACACAAAAGGCGTCACAGCTTCATCTTCATTATTTAAAGCTTATGAATATGCTGTTCTGTGATGTAAATCCGATCCCTGTAAAGGAAGCTATGAATATGATGGGCTTTGACTGCGGCGAATGCAGGCTTCCGCTTTGCTCAATGACGCAGAGCAACCACAGCAAGCTTCAGGCGGTGCTTGAGGAATACGGACTTATCGGCAGTGTCTGTTAACATTAAAGATTTTTAAAATAAAGGTATGGGATGATAAAATGACAAGGATAATTCTTTGCGGCTGCAACGGAAAAATGGGGCAGGCGATAGTTAAAGCGGTAAGCGAAAGAGACGACTGCACAATTGCCGCCGGAGTTGATATAATAACAAACTGCGGCTATGACTTTCCTGTATATGACGATTTTTCCAAAATAGATGTTGACGCGGACGTTATCATTGACTTTTCAAATCCCGTAACGCTTGACGGACTTTTAAAATATGCTCTCGACAACAGAAAAAACGCAGTTATATGCACAACAGGATATACCAAGGAGCAGATAAAGCAGATTGACGACGCTTCGGCAAAGGTCGGAATTTTCCGTTCGGGCAATATGTCGATTGGAATAAACCTTCTCATAGGCCTTGTGAAAAAGGCGGAGGCAATATTGGGGGATTCCTTTGACGTTGAAATAATAGAAAAGCACCACAACCAGAAAATAGACGCTCCAAGCGGAACAGCGCTTATGATTGCCGACGGCATAGCGCAGGTTATGGAGAAAGAGCCGCAGTATGTATATGACAGACATTCCTACAGAAAAAAGAGAGACAAAAGAGAAATAGGAATACACGCTGTCAGAGGCGGCACTATTGTTGGAGAGCATGAGGTCATATTCGCCGGTCATGACGAGGTAATATCAATAAAGCATCAGGCTCAGTCAAAGGAAGTATTCGCGATAGGCTCAATAAACGCGGCTGTATTTATGAACGGCGCGCCTGCCGGTGCATATGATATGGCTGACTTGATTAATGAAAAATAATTAGGAGGACTGAAGAGTGGAACCGAAAATTACGGTTGCAGAGGGAATAACTCTTGTTTCGCTGCACAACATTTCTGCAAATATGTCGTTGGTAGCCGATATTTTTGAAAAGATAGGCGAGCTTGGCGTTGATGTTGATGTTATATCAATGTCGCCCGTTCAAAGCGATTTAACAAGCCTGTCCTTTACCGTGAACGACGAGGACGCGATAAAGCTTATTCAGTCGCTCAAAAAAATATCCGGCTTTTCAACAAAGCCTACCGTAAGCACCGGAAATTATATAATTTCCGTGCTTGATGACGCAATGGAAAATCAGCCGGGCTTTGCCGCAAAAATATTCAGGGCAATAGCGCAGGTGAATACCGATATAAGGATAATATCCACCTCTGAAATTCAAATTTCTATGGTTGTTACAGAGGCTGACTTCGAGAGCGCGTTAAAGGCAGTAAAGGACTGCGCGGAATCCTTAAAGCAAGGCATTGGAATGTAAATTCCGATGTCTTTTTGCTTTTTATGGAGCATATAGCTTTAAAGTCCTGCTTTAATAAGGGCGCGCCGTCGCTATCATATTTTAAAATATTATTATTTGGGCTTTGCTCAGAAATAATATATATATTCGGAGATGAATAATAAATGTCAAAAAACAACAGCGGTGAAAAATATTCCGAGGAGCTTATGGAAAGGGATAAAAAGGAAAAATCGTCAGACAGGCGGATAAAGTCGCCGATTCCTTATAACAACCGTGAGCTTAGCTGGCTTGATTTTAATTCAAGAGTGCTTGAGGAGGCAATGGAAAAGGAAAATCCCGTTATGGAAAAGCTTAATTTTCTTTCGATAACGGCTTCAAACCTTGATGAATTTTTTATGGTTCGCGTTGCCGGCGTGCTCGACCAGATACATCACGGCTCAAAAAAGCCCGACGCTTCCGGGCTTACTCCGCATCAGCTTATCGAAAAGCTGTCCGAAAAAATCCACGATTTTGCAAAGCGGCAGTACAATTGCTACTCACGCTCAATAATTCCTGCGCTTAAAAATAAGAATATGGTATTTCTTAAAGTAAAGGATATGAACGAAAAGCAGCTTAAATTTATAAAATCATATTTTAAAAGTCTTGTCTTTCCCGTGCTTACCCCAATGGCGGTTGATACAAGCAGACCGTTTCCTCTGCTTGCCAATAAAAGCCTTAATCTTGCTGTAAGACTTTCCGACAACGATGATAATATGTTTTTTGCGCTTGTTCAGGTGCCGTCTATATTACCGAGATTTCTTGAGCTTCCGTGCGGCGAGGGCAGAGCCTTTGTGCTGCTTGAGGAGATAATAGCGCATTATCTTTCGGAGCTTTTTGAGCTTTATAATATTGACGCATACGCTCCGTTCAGAATAACAAGGGATTCCGACCTTGATATAGACGAAGAAACGGACGACTTGATGGAGGAAATTCAAAAGTCGATTAAAAAGCGAGACAGGGGCGTGCCTGTAAGGCTTGAGTTTTCAAAAAAATGCGATAAGGAAATTAAAGCATTCCTTGTTGAGATGCTGAAGGTCACAGAAAATGAAATATATGTGCAGTCGGGCCCGCTTGACTTGACGTTTTTATCAAAATTCGCAAGGCTCGACGGCTGCGACGATTTATGCTTTGAGCCTATAAAGCCTGTTGACCCGCCTGCCGATTTTTACGGCTACTCCGATTTGTTTCAGGCAATAAGGGAAAAGGACAGGCTTGTGCATCACCCGTATGAAAGCTTTGACGTTGTCGTCAAGTTTATTAAAAAGGCGGCGGAGGACCCGAACGTGCTCGCCATAAAGCAAACGCTTTACAGAGTAAGCGGCAATTCGCCAATCATTGCGGCGCTTATAAAGGCGGCTGAAAACGGCAAGCAGGTAACGGTTTTGGTTGAGCTGAAGGCAAGGTTTGACGAGGAAAACAATATTCAGTGGGCAAAAAAGCTTGAAAAGGCAGGCTGCCATGTTATCTACGGCTTGACCGGATTGAAAACGCACTGTAAGATTTGCCTTGTAGTAAGACGGGAGGGCAATATAATCAGGCGGTATCTTCATATGGGAACAGGCAATTATAACGACAGCACCGCAAGGTTTTATACCGATATCGGAATGTTTACCTGCCGTGACGAATACGGAACAGACGCGTCGTCATTGTTCAATGTTTTAACGGGATATTCAACTCCGCCGGAGTATAATAAATTTATCGTAGCTCCAAAGGGTATGAGGTCGTTTTTTGAGCAAATGATAATCAACGAAACCGAGAACGCAAGGGCAGGGCTCCCGTCCGGCATAACGGCAAAGGTAAATTCCCTTGTAGACCCGTCGATAATAGAGCTTTTATATGAAGCGTCGAACGCAGGGGTTAAGGTAAACCTGATTGTAAGAGGTATATGCTGCCTGCGTGCCGGAGTAAAGGGCTACAGCGACAATATAAAGGTATACAGCATTGTCGGGCAGCTTTTGGAGCACAGCCGCATATTCAGATTTGAAAACGGGGGAGCTCCAAAGCTTTATATGGGCAGTGCCGACTGGATGCCGAGAAATCTCGACAGAAGGGTAGAGCTTGTATTTCCGGTTGAAGAGGCCGATTTGAAAAAGAGAGGCTTTGAAATTCTTGACATTATGCTTCAGGATAACGTAAACGCGAGAATACAAAAGTCGGATTCAACGTATATTCTTGTGGACAAAAGAGGAAAACAGCGGCTCAACAGTCAGAAATATTTTTCCAAGCTTGCATTGATGGAGCAAAGAAAAATTAAAAATATTACAGTTGAAAAAACAATAGGCACGCCGATAGTGCCTAAGCACAAGGAGGAGGCAAAGTAATGAAGAGAGTGGGAATTTTAACAAGCGGCGGCGACTGCCAGGGGCTTAACGCCTCGATAAGAGCGGTTGCAAAATCACTTTACAATTATTACGGAAAGGACGGCGTTGAGATATACGGAATAATCGACGGCTACAGGGGACTTATATACGGCGAATACAGACTTATGAAGCCCGAAAGCTTTTCCGGCATTTTAACTCAGGGCGGAACTATCCTCGGCACGTCGCGGCAGCCGTTTAAGCTTATGAGGGTAATTGACGAGAACAGCGTTGACAAGGTTGCGTCAATGAAGGAAAACTATAAAAAGCTCAAGCTTGACTGCATTGTGATACTTGGCGGAAACGGAACGCAAAAGACCGCAAATCTTTTAAGCGAGGAGGGTCTGAATGTAGTATCAATGCCCAAAACGATAGACAACGATCTGGCGGTAACGGATCACACGCCCGGCTACGGCAGCGCGGCCAAGTACATAGCCTCGGCCATGAAAGAGATCATCCGCGACGTTAACACCTATCCCACAGAGTCCGTGACCATCGTTGAGATCATGGGCAGAAACGCGGGCTGGCTCACCGCCGCCGCGGCGCTCTCGAAGTCCGAGGACTGCTCGGGCCCCGATCTTATATATCTGCCCGAGGTGGTGTTTGACTATGACAAATTTATCGAGCAGGTAAAAGAGGTCAAGGCCAAAAA
>CANQEU010000040.1 GCA_947595635.1 uncultured Clostridia bacterium | reverse complement strand
TGTTTTACTTTTCGTTTGCTTGCGCAAAAGTCGCCCCGAAACATTTTATTTCGTTCGGAAACATCTCTCGTTTATGGGATATTTACTTTCAAACTTTTGCTTGCTTTGGAAAGTTTCGCTCGGCAGTCTTTGGCAGACAGTGGCAAGAATTTAAAGTTAAATAAATTTTGTTACGAGTAGGTGGGGGTTTACGGGGGAGCGTCAGCTCCCCCGTTTAAAATCCAACTTAAAAGCAGCAGCATTACCGGCGCAAGTCGGCAATGCTGCGGTCATAGTCTGCCTGCGGTCAAACGCGCAAAACTTAAAAAATTAATTAAATTAAAACCATTATTTGCAATAATTGTAAAGCAGCGCTTAATTTTAAATGACTTTTCATTGCCTTGTGTCACTTTTAGCGATTGACTGTTGCAATACGCAGTAATAATGTGTTATAATAAAATATATATTTTAAAGTGCTGTAGCTGCATTTTGTTTACTACTCTGCAAGTACCTGCATTGCATAGAAAGGATTTGAATAAGCTATGAACGGTATTATTCTAAAAAATGCTGTAATTTCCGGAGCAAATAATATTACTTCCGCTAAATCAAAGGTTGACGATCTTAACATATTCCCTGTTCCCGATGGGGACACCGGTACTAATATGTCTATGACTGTCAATTCGGCGGTAAGGGAGCTTGAAAAGGTCGATGACGACAGCATTTACAATGTCGCAAAATGTATAGCCTCAGCCATGCTCAGAGGAGCAAGAGGAAATTCCGGAGTTATAACCTCGCTTTTGTTCAGAGGCTTTTCAAAGGGCTTGCCTGAAAATGCCGACGTTGCGACTGCTTCCGATATTGTCGCGGCATTTAAAAACGGCGTCGACGCCGCATACGGAGCTGTATCTGCTCCTACAGAGGGAACTATCCTTACCGTAGCAAGAGAGGCGTATGAGGCCGGCAAAAAATTTGTTGATGAAAATGCTGTGGCTTCTGTTTCGGACGCTTGGCAGGAGATGGTAAACGGTGCTACAGCGGCGCTTGCAAAAACTCCTGAAATGCTTCCCGTGCTCAAAAAAGCAGGAGTTGTTGACGCGGGCGGTATGGGACTCTGTCTGATAATGGAGGGCATTTTGTCTGTGCTTAAGGACGGAGTGGTCATTCCTCTTGAAAATGACCTTACGCTTGCCGATGACATAAGAGAGGACGTTTTCTTTAAAAAGGCTGCCGCTCAATTTGACGCTGAAATCAACTTTACCTACTGCACCGAATTTATTGTTTCAAGAGATCAATCCTGCAAAAGCGAACCTATAGAGCTTAGGGCTTATCTTGAAACTATCGGTGATTGCGTAGTTGTTGTTGACGATGATGAAATTATAAAGGTTCATGTTCACACCGAGCAGCCGGGCAACGCGTTGCAGGCAGGTCTTGAATATGGCTCACTGCTTACGGTCAAGATAGAAAATATGAAGGAACAGCATAAAAATGCGAAGCTTGATGCTGAGCAGGATACTAAGCCCGAACCGCCTGCGAATAATGTGCCGCTTGAGCCGTCGTCGCCTGATAAAGAGGTCGGATTTGTTGCCGTTGCGGCCGGTCAGGGCGTTTCTGAATTGTTTTCTGACCTTGGCTGCTCTCAAATTGTAAGCGGCGGTCAGTCGATGAATCCGAGCACTGATGAAATATACGAGGCGGTTATGGCGACCGGCGCGAAAACTGTATTTGTGCTTCCGAATAATAAAAATATAATAATGGCGGCGCAGCAGGTCGTACCTATGGTAAGTGACAGAAAAGTGGTTGTTCTTCCGACAAGAACAATTCCCCAGGGCCTTTCCGCTATGCTTTCATATGATCCCGAGCTCAATCCTGACAGCAACCGTCAGCTTATGCTTGACGCTGCCGCCAACGTATCCACAGGTCAGGTTACGTTTGCCGCAAGAAACAGCGAATTTGGCAGCACGAAGATAAAAGAGGGCGAAATTATTTCCCTTGACAACGGAAAGCTTACAATCACCGACAGGGAAGATCCCGTAAGGGCTGCGTATAAGCTGATTAAAAATATGACGGATAAGGACACAAGCTTCATAACGATAATTTACGGAGCAGATGTTTCAACCGAGGACGCCGAAAGGTGCTTTGATATGGTTCAGTCAAAATTCAGCGGCGTTGACATTACGCTTGTAAACGGCGGTCAGCCGGTATATTACTTTATAATTTCCATTGAGTAAATTTATTGATGATAAAAGGCATATTGGCGTATGGAAACCGTACTGCCGATATGCTTTTTGTATTTGAGCAAAAGACTGAAAATGATTTAAAAATCTCTTAAATTTGAACGGAGCGTAATTATGGCGTCGTTGTTTGAAAAAAAGATTGAAACGCTTTGGGGTGTCGGTGAAAAACGCGCCAAGCTGTTTAACAGACTTGGCGTTTTTACGGTCGGGGAGCTTCTGCGATTTTATCCCAGAACATATGAGGATTACACAAATCCGGTTGACATATCATCTGCGCAGTACGGAGAATACTGCTGTGTTCGCGCTGTCCTTGAGAGTCCGGTTGTAACTTCAAGAATATCGGGAGGAAGGCTGATAAGCCGGGGCAGAATATTTGATGAATCCGGCTTTATGACTATAACATTTTTTAATAACAGGGTTATAGATAAAATGCTGAAATCCGGTCGTGAATATACATTTTACGGTAAGGTCACAACCTCAAGGGGAGAAGCAGAGATGGTTTCACCTATGTTTTCGGACGTTGAAACAGGGCATAGGATAAGACCGGTTTATCCGGCGACGGCAGGCTTATCCTCCGTTCAGATAGAAAGCGCCATGTCGCAGGCGATAAAGCTTTTGCCACAAGAGGTAAAGGAGCCTATACCCGATTGGATACTTGAGCGTTATGATATTGAGGGACTTAACTTTGCGATAAGAAAAATACATTTTCCCGACAATGCCGACGAACTGAAAAAGGCGAGGAAGCGGCTTGTTTTTGAAGAATTGCTTTTGCTCTCGTTGGGACTTAGAAGGTTAAAATCCATAAAGCGTGAGGAAACCTCAATAACGATAAAAAAGGACTACAGCAGCGAGTTTTATTCGCTTCTTCCGTTTAAGCCGACAGACGCTCAGCTTAAGGTAACAAGTGAATGTGTTAATGATATGATAAATTCAACGTCGCCTATGAACAGGCTTATTCAGGGCGACGTTGGCTCCGGCAAAACCGCCGTTGCCGCGGCTTTGTGCTATACGGTTATAAAAAACGGCTGGCAGGCTGCATTTATGGCTCCAACTGAAATATTGGCGCAGCAGCACTATGAAGCCTTGTCAAAAATTCTTGACGGCGCAGGCGTAAGAACAGAGCTTTTAATCGGCTCTGTTACAGCGGCGAATAAGAGAAAGCTGCTTGACCGTCTTGCAAAAGGCGAAATAGATTTGCTGATAGGCACAAACGCCATTATATCCGACGGCGTTGAGTTTAAGGCGCTCGGACTTGCCGTTACAGACGAGCAGCACCGCTTTGGCGTAAGGCAGAGAGCAAAGCTGATATCCAAGGGAAATAAGCCGCACACGCTTGTAATGTCGGCAACGCCTATACCTCGCACCCTTGCGCTTATTGTTTACGGCGATCTTGATATTTCAATAATAGACGAGTTCCCTCCCGGCAGACAGAGCGTGTCGACATTTCTGATAGGCTCAAAAAAGAGGCTGTCTATGTACGGCTTTATAAAGGATCATCTTGACAAGGGACTTCAGGCTTACATAATATGTCCTACCGTTGAGGAAAACGAGCTTAATATAGCCTCCGCAAACGAATATTTTGAAAAAATGCGCAGCGAGGAATTTAAGGGCTATAAAGTCGGACTTTTGCACGGAAAGCTAAAGGCAAAGGAAAAGGACGCCGTAATGCGTGATTTTGTAGACGGAAAAATTCAGCTTCTTGTAGCAACAACAGTAGTTGAGGTCGGGGTAGATGTTCCGAACGCGGCTATTATGGCTGTTGAAAATGCCGAACGCTTTGGATTTTCACAGCTTCACCAGCTAAGGGGCAGAGTAGGCAGAGGAAAGGAAAAGTCATATTGCTTTTTAATAAGCGACGCGCACGGCGAAGAAACGCTTAAGCGTCTAAAAACCATGTGCCGCACTAACAACGGATTTGAGATTGCGGATATGGATTTAAAGCTAAGAGGGCCGGGAGATTTTTTCGGTTCTCGCCAGCACGGACTTCCCGAAATGCACATTGCGGATTTAGCCGATATGGATTCATTGTGCCTTGCACAGTGCGCGGCTGATGAAATTGAACGCCTGCCTAACGGTCTTGACAGCATTGAATGCAGGGGATTAAGGGCAGAGATACTAAGACTTTTTTCAAACGTCGGCTCAGAGGGAATGAACTGATAAAACATATATTTTTTCAAATAATTTATGGCAAACAAAAACCGCCCTCAATGGGGCGGTCAAAAGGGGTAAAACTAAATTTTATTTTAAATTAAAGCTTTTTTTGCTTTGAAAAATATGATTTATAACTCTACTTCGCCCTCGTGCCGGGCAGGCTTCTTTTAATAAAAATTTTTTTGATTTTTATTTGCTTAAAATCATTTGCTGTTAGCAATATAAAACTATCATTCGCCTGTAATCTCTGGCAGGCTTTGGGGTTGCAAGGGGCTTGCCCCTTGCATAATAAACTAATATAAAGCAGCAGGCAGGTCGCCGTAAGGCGGTCTGCCTGCGGTCAACGAGAGCCTATTAAAAATGTTTTTTACATATGTACTCCTCATCATTCTTGCACAAAGAAATTTGCTTAATTAAGCTTTATGTATCCGTAAAGCGGATTTAAAATAAAAAACTTTTAACGATTATGTGGGGGTTACGGGGGAGCGTCAGCTCCCCCGTTAATATAACATAATATTAATTCAGCGCCTTTATCAATGCGTCCTTCTTGTCTGTCTTTTCCCAGGATACTCCGAGCTCCTCGCGCCCCATATGACCGTATGCGGCAAGCGGCAGATATTTTGTTTCCTTAAGCTTCAGCGTTTCAATAATTGCGGCCGGGCGAAGGTCGAATACCTTTAATACCGCGTCGGCAAGCTGCTCGTTAGTGTATTTGCTCGTTCCAAAGCTGTCAACCATAACTGATATAGGCTTTGCGACTCCTATTGCATACGCAAGCTGAACCTCGCAGCGTCCGGCAAGTCCTGCGGCTACAATATTTTTTGCAACATATCTTGCGGCATAGGCTGCGCTGCGGTCGACCTTTGTAGGATCTTTGCCGGAAAAGCATCCGCCGCCGTGTCTGCCGAATCCGCCGTATGTGTCAACTATAATTTTTCTTCCCGTTAATCCGCTGTCGCCAACCGGCCCGCCTATTACAAATCTGCCGGTCGGATTTATATATATTTTTGTTTCGTCATCAAAAAGCTCCGCCGGAATCACAGGCTTGATAACGTATATAAGAATATCTGATCTAAGCTGCTCAATGCTTATATCCGCATTGTGCTGTGCCGATACTACCACGGCGGCTATTCTTTTTATCTCTGCTCCGTCATATTCAACGGTTACCTGAGTTTTTCCGTCCGGGCGAAGATAGGGGAGAGTGCCGTCCTTTCTGACCTTTGCAAGGCGCTTTGCAAGCCTGTGGCTCAGCGAAATACTAAGCGGCATAAGCTCAGGGGTTTCGTTGCAGGCAAAGCCGAACATCATGCCCTGATCGCCGGCGCCCGTCTGGTTGTAAGAATCGTCCTCGCCTATTTTAAGCTCATAGCTTTGATTAACTCCCATTGCGATGTCCGGCGACTGCGAGTCTATTGATGTCAGCACGGCGCAGGTGTTACCGTCAAAGCCGCAGCCTTCGTTGTCATAGCCTATATTGCAGATAACCTCTCTTGCAATTGCAGGAATATCAACATAGCAGTCTGTTGTAATTTCACCCATAACGTGAACCATACCTGTTGTTGCGCAGACCTCGCAGGCGATATGAGCGTTTTTGTCATTTTCCAAAATTGCGTCGACAACAGCGTCCGATATTTGGTCGCACACCTTGTCAGGGTGTCCCTCGGTAACTGATTCCGATGTGAAAAAATGTTTTGTCATGGCGCAAGGCTCCTTTCAAACTAATAATATTAATAATATTAATAATAAGACCGCTTTCGGTGCCGAAAGCGGTCTTTAATCTCATCTTTCGGTAAAACCGCAGGATTTAGCACCTTACATATGCAGGTTGCCGGACTTCACAGGGCCTGTTCCCTCAGTCGCTCTTGATAAGCAGTTATTTAATTTGCAATTGATATTATATCACATTTAATTTTGCTGTCAAGCCTTATATCTTTTCTCTCCTCTGAGAATCGGAGAGAGCTTTTTGTATATTACAAATGTTATTATAACGCTTAACAGCCCCTTGATGAATGTAAAGGGAAGATTAAATATCAGCAGGCATTGCCACAGATTTTTAACAGATGGATTTATAGCCCGATACATTCCTATGATAGCGTCCATAGGCATAAGCGTTGTATAAATCGGATAAATAATAAAATAATTTGAGAATACGCTCAAAACAGCCATAGTCGCCGCGCCGGTGAGAGAACCGATGATTGCGGTTTTTTTGCACTTGTTATGCCTGTAAATCAGGCCGGCGGGAACAACAAATGCACAGCCGAGAATAAAATTGCTTAGCTCGCCTATTCCGCCTGTAGTGGTGAAAAAAACGTTTACAAGATTTTTCACAAGGCATACGGCAGCTCCGCTTATAGGCCCGAGCGCGAACGAGCAGATAAGCGCCGGAAGCTCTGAAAAATCAAGCTTGATAAAGCCCGGCATAAGCGGCACGTTAAAGCTTAAAAACATAAGAACAGTTGATACCGCCGCCATAATCGCCGTAACCGTCAGCTTGCGGGTGTTTACAAAGCCCGTGTTTGTTTTTTTTGTGTTTGTCATAACAACATCTCCTGTAATGCTATTACTGCCCCGAAACAAAAAGCTCCGCAGAAATTCTGCGGAGCGAGAACGCGCTGAAAGCGTATATCTTCTTTCATCCGGACTGTACCGTCGGTTTTGGAATTTCACCAAATCAGCTTTCGCTCGCGGACTTACACAAACGTGATCACCGCCGGTGGGGAATTTCACCCCGCCCCGAAGACAGCATATTAAATTTTTGACCTGTCGGTCAAGATATATTATAGCAAACGGCAGGAATTTGTCAATATGCTTTTATTTCTTTTTACGTGTTTATATAATTCGTTTTAAGAAAATAGTGTTAAAATCACTTAAAATAATGCTTGCCTGAAATGCGCACGCCGTTTTTCATAAGGAATATAAAAGCAATTATGCTTACAGCAAGCTCCGTTACCGTTATTGAAAGCCATACGCCGGTCATTTTAAAAAAGTAAGATAGAGTAAGCGCCACAGGAATGATCAAAGCGGCGGCACGCAGAACGGAGATTATAAAGCCGTATTTAGATTTGTCAACAGACGAGAAGAACGATGCGCACTGAATGTTTATTCCCGCGAAAATTATTGAGGTGAAATAAATCCTGAAGCCTGAAAACGCGATGTCTTGAAGCGCGCCGATATTTTCTCTGTCAAAAATACATATGATTTCGTTTGTAAATATAAATGATACCGAGTAAAAAATTATTGAAAATACGGTTGAGGCGATTATAGCGTATTTTAATACCTTTAGCGCGCCTCTATTGTCGCCGCGGCCGTAACAGCGGCTTATTATTGGCTGTGAGCCCTGCGCTATTCCCGTAAACACAGAAACAATAACGAGCGAAATATTCGCGATTATGCCGTATGCGGCAACTCCGAGGTCGCCGCTGATGTTTAATATTATCATATTATATACAAGCATCACAATGCCGGAGGAAAATTCGGTTATAAAGGCTGATATGCCAAGCCTGCAAATATCGAGCGCCGCCTTAAGCGATAGGCGGATTTTTTGCAGGGACAATGTGCTGCGCTTGCTTAAAAAATGAGCCGAAAGAATTACAAGACTTACAAAAGGTGAAAATCCGGTGGCGAGAGCCGCTCCCATAATTCCCATATCGAGCGGAAAAATAAATATATAGTCGAACAATATATTTGTAAATGTTCCGCAGGTCATTGCAATCATAGAAAGACGGGGGTTCCGGTCGTTTCTTACAAAGCAGGAAATTATGCTGTCTGTTATGAACAGAGGAGCAAACAGCAAAAGAATTTGAAGATATGAGCGGGTCGTTTCAAAAACATCTTCGGACGCGCCTAAGAGAAAAGCGATATTCGGCGATAAAAACAGACCGCAGAAAAAACAGACGGCTGAAATTAAAAAGCCGAAAATCAGCGACTGTGTAAATATAGTTTTTGAGCCGGAAATGGCAAATCGTGTAGCCGCGCCCACTCCTGTCATAAGGCCTGCCGCGCTTATTACGCTGTAAACGGGAATTGCAAGGTTCAGCGCGGTAAGACCGTTTGCGCCTATGCCCTGCGCTACAAAGAAGGTGTCGGCAAGAATATAGCAGGACAGGGCGAGCATACCTATTACGTTTAGCGAGGAGTATTTAGCAAATTCACTTAATATTGATTTTTCCATCAACGCTGTTCCCCCAAACACAGTAAAAGCGCCAGAACCCTCCGCCTTCTAAGACCTAACGGCAGGAGGTCTGACGCTTAGCAGCTTTACCCGGTGGCAAAGAAGAAGCCTTTTATTTTAATCCGATATTAAGCTTGCCTGATAGAATTTGATTTGGCAGGGTTATCGGAAATCACTCTTACCCTGACATTGTATCATAAAAAATATCCGCTTGCAAGCCGGAATCTTTATCGTCTTATTACAATGCTGAATTACAGCCGATTTCATAAATAAGCGTTTTTATAAAAATCAATTTAAACGCGTGTCAAATTCACCTTTGGTAAATAAAATATTATGAGGTGATTATTTTGTACTATAATGTTTTTCAAAAACCGTATGCAAGGGCTATACTTCAGGGCGACAGCAACAATAAAAAGCTGTGCGGCAGAGTTACCTTTTACGATGGGGGAGACGGGATAATAGTAAACGTTAAGGTAAATCATCTGCCCTATACCGAATCCGAGTGCTGCGGCACGTTTATGGGATTTCATCTGCACGAGGGCGATAATTGCGGCGGAGATGAAAAGGATGAATTTGCAAACGCAAAAATGCATTACAATCCTGAAAACTGTATTCATATTTCTCACGCGGGCGACTTTCCGCCGATTATGAACTGCAAGGGATATGCCTATGCCGAATTTTTTACAGACAGGATGAAGCCGGACGAGGTAATAGGAAAAACCGTTATAATTCACGAAAATTACGACGATTTTACAACCCAGCCGTCGGGTGGAGCAGGAAAAAAGATTGCCTGCGGCGTTGTAAAGAAAATGGTTTTATAAGCCTTTAAGGTCGATTTTGTGCATATAGGAGCAGTTAGAGCTTCGGCGCTCAGCGTTTAAACTCTATTGTCGGTTATAATTATGCTTTTAATCGGAAAAGCTTTGACAAAAGCTAAACTGTAAGCTTTTCTTTCATTATTTCGATTATCTTTTTTTCCCTCCGGCTGACCTGAACCTGAGTCATATTTAGCTGTTCCGCCGTTTGGCTCTGCGTTTTGTTTTTAAAATATCTTAGTTTTATTATCATTCTGTCGTTTTCGGAAAGCTCGCTTATTATTTGCCGCAGTGATAAAATCTCTGCAATACTTTCATCGTGCGAATCGACAGGGAGGTCTATATCCCTGCCGTTGTAATCGTCGTTTCCCGAAAGCGAAAGTATGCGTACATTTGACGAGATAGCCTGCGCTATAAGCTCTTCACTTTCGCCCAATATTTCGGCAAGCTGAGTAACCGACGGCTGTTCTCCGTTTTTTACGGCAAAATCCTCCTGCGCCCGTATAACCTTAAGCGAAAGCTCCTTCAGCCTGCGGCTGACCTTGACGGCGCCGCCGCTTCTGAACAGACATTTTATTTCGCCGAGTATTACCGGCACCGCATACGTTGAGAATTTAAAGCCCTTGCTGCTGTCGAAGCGGTCGCAGGCTTTTATAAGTCCTATGCAACCTGCACTGTAAAGATCCTCGTATTCTATTCCTCGGTTGCGAAATTTTGACGCGCAGCTGTGTACGAGACCTATATTTTCGGTTATAAAGCGTTCACGCTCAGTCATCTTCTCTCAGCCGCTTTATCATTGTAACGGTTGTGCCCTTTCCCGGCTTTGACGTTACTCTAACCTTGTCTGTGAAGCTCTGCATAACCGCAAAGCCGAGTCCGGCACGCTCCTCGCCTCCTGTTGTAAACAGCGGCTCCATAGCCTGCTTTATGTCGGGTATGCCGCAGCCCTTGTCGCGCACACTTACTATAAATTCTCTGCCCTCGGCAATTTTTGCCGTTATGTAGATAATTCCGGCTGAGTTCGGATATGCGTGAACAATGCAGTTTGTAACTGCCTCCGATACTGCTGTTTTTACATCTGCAAGCTGCGCCACCGTCGGGTCAAGCTGCATAAGAAATGCGCTTACAGCGCCCCTTGCAAAGCCTTCGTTTACGCTTCTGCTCATAAAAGAAAGCTTCATTTCATTAAGCACTTTCATTATTTCCTCTTTCCTTTCCCTTATATTCAAGCACGCCGAGCGCGCCGATTCCCGAAAGCTCTATAAGTCTTTTCAGATGCTTCGGAATATTTGACACTCTTATATATCCGCCTGTCAGCTGCATCAATCTGTATCGCCCCATTATCAGACCGATTGCGCTGCTGTCCATAAATTGCACCGTTGAAAAATCGAGTATCAGCAATGAAGGGTGCAGTCTTTCAATCTCTCCGTCTATCCTCCTGCGCATATCTCTTGCTGTGTGGTGATCTATATCGCCGCTTAAATTAGCGGTAAGCTCGCCGGCGGCAAAGCTGAATTTAACATTCATATTTTCAATCCCTTCTTCATATATGTACTTAAAACAAAAAGATGACCTATCATCAATTTGAATGATAAATCATCTTTATAAATTATTTTATCGAATTAAGTTGAGCGCGGAAATTTATTTTGAGCTGTTTTATTGCGACGCTTCGTCAAGGATTATTTTGCGTATTTCAGAAGCGAGATAAAGCGAGCCGCAGACCAAAACGGCTCCGTCGGCAAGCTTTGCATTGTCAACCGCCTTGTTTACCGCCTGCTTTTTATCAAGGCATATTTCAACGTCGTTAAAATATTTCTCTGCCGTGCTTTTAAGCTCGTCAGCCGGTAATTTTCTCGGATTGTCTATGTCGACTATATAAACCTTTTCAAAAAGTCCGCCGATATATGCCATAGCTTCACTTACCGCTTTATCACGCAGCATACTCATTATGCAGAATATTTTTTTGCCGCATAGGAATTTTTTTACTGCGTCGGCAAGCGACTCAAGACCCGACGGATTATGACCTCCGTCAAGAATAATAAGAGGCTCTTTTTTAAGCACCTCAAGCCTTGCTGGTATAAATGCGCTCCTTAGTCCCTCTTGTATCGCGGAATTCGGAATATTGAAGCCTGAGGCTCTAAGCGGCGCCGCCGCCTCGATTGCAGTGCAGGCGTTTTTTATCTGATGTCTGCCTGCAAGCCTTATAAAATAATTTGTCCCCTTATATTCAAATTCACTTCCGCTTATGCTCTCGCTTAATATTTTGCATTGGTCTCGGTCAACGGTATATATTCGGTTTTCAAGCTGCTTTGCCGTCCGAGTTATAACTCGGCTTGATTCCTCCTGCTCAGGGCAGAATACGGTTGAACATCCTTTTTTAATTATTCCCGCCTTTTCTCCGGCAATTTTCTCTATCGTATCTCCGAGCACTGCGGTGTGGTCAAGGCTTATCGACGTAATAACGGAGGCGATTGGGGATAGTATGACGTTTGTTGCGTCAAATCTGCCGCCAAGACCCGTTTCAAGCACGACTATGTCGCACTTTTCGCGTGCAAAGTATTCAAAAGCGATTGCCGTTATACATTCAAATTCCGTAATTATCTTGCCGGAAGCGTTCATATTCTCGATTATCGGAAACACATCTTCGGCAATTTCCGCAACCGAGGCTTTGCTTATCATTTCTCCGTTTATCTGTATTCTCTCGCAGAAATCAACTATATAAGGCGACGTGAAAAGTCCTGTTCTAAAGCCGCTTTTTTGCAGCATTTCCGAAAGCATGGTGCAAACCGAGCCCTTTCCGTTTGTGCCTGCAATGTGAATATATTTGCAGCGGCGCTCCGGGTTGTTTATCCTGTTGAGCAGAAGCTGAATGCGTTCAAGTCCAGGCATAGAGCCAAAGCGCAGAAGCGAATTTATTTTTTTTATTGCCGTGTCGAAATCCATATGGGTATTACCTCGCAGTCTTTTACAAATCTGTATTTTCAGACGCCAAAAGTCTGTAAATATCTCCCTTTTTAAAGCCGGTTTCCTTTGCCGCCTTTTTGCACGCCTCTGAAAGCGAATCTCCGCATTTTATAAAATCCCTCGCTATTGTAGCTGCGTCGTCAAGCGTATAGTCGTTTTCCTCTTTGCGTTCTGCGCCTTTTATTACAAGCACTATTTCGCCCTTAAGGCTTCCGTCGGCATATTTTTTTGCAGCCTGTCCAAGCGTAGTATGTATGACCTCCTCATGTATCTTAGTAAGCTCGCGCACAATTGAAAGCTCACGGTCGCCAAGAGCGTTATACATATCTGTAAGAGTAGCCGGCAGCTTGTGGGGAGCCTCGTAAAATACCATGGTTCTGTATTCGTCCCGTATGTCCTCAAGGTGCTTGCGGCGGCTTTTTTTATTTACGCTTAAAAAGCCCTCAAACGTAAATCTGCCTGTAGGAAGCGAGGAAACGGCAAGAGCCGTTACAACTGCGCTCGGACCCGGAACCGCAACGACCTTAATTCCCTTATCACGGCATTGACGGACAAGCTCCTCGCCTGGGTCGGATATTGCCGGCATACCGGCGTCGGTCACAAGAGCGCAGTCTTCACCGTTTAATATCCTGCGGCAAATAATTTCGCCCTTTTCCGCCTTGTTATGCTCAAAGTAGCAGAAAAGAGGCTTTTTAATATTAAAGTGATTTAATAGCTTTACAGTCACACGAGTATCCTCTGCCGCAATAAAGTCAACGCTTTCAAGCGTGCTTAAAGCCCTGGGGGAAATATCGCCGAGATTTCCTATCGGCGTGCCGACTATATATAATATTCCCATTTCGTCCACTCCTTAAATATGACCTGTTTTGTAGTCGCCGTAAATGTCAAGCATTTCATTTGAAAATCCGCCGCTGCCGTCCTCAATAAACAGAACCGGCTCGCTTACAAGACCGCCTGCTTTGCCGCCTTTTTTCCCTTCTATAAGGAAAAGCTTTGGAGCCTTTCCGTTCTTCTGCTGGACAAATCTTAACCTTTTAGGCTCTATGCCGAAATTCCTCATAGAGCAGATAATATCACATAAGCGCTCAGGACGTTGGCAAAGGCAAAGCCTTCCGCCAAAGCGCAAAAGCCTTGCGGCGCTTTGGCACAAATCATCGGTAGTGCAGGTGTATTCGTGCCTTGCAAGCAGTCTGCCCTTGTCGGGGTTTGTGATTCCGCTGCCCTGCGCCTTATACGGCGGATTGCAGGCGACAAGGTCAAAGCTGCCGGGCGCAAGCGCGTTCAGCGAGCGCATATCCTCGTTTAAAACGTCGATTTTCTCCGACAAATTGTTATATTTGGCGCTGCGCCTAAGCATATCTGCGCCGTCTAATTGAATTTCAACTGCGGTTATATGCTTGGGCGGCTTTTCTCTGCACCATATAAGAGAAATCGCGCCGCAGCCGCTGCCGAGCTCGCAGGCGTTTTCCCATTCCTTCGGCTTTGAAAAGTGGGCAAGCAGCACAGTGTCGGTTCCGAAGCCGTGCGTCGGTGAAACTATTACCTCAATGCCGTTTCCGAGCGGTTCAAAGTGTTCGTTTTCGTTAAGCACGCTATCACCTCAGTTCAGTGCGATTTGAAGATTTTCAAGATTTTTCCGCATAAGAGAAAGATAGTCCTCTCCGCGCTCAAGCTCATCCCTTGTAAGATTGTGGCAGGAATGGAATAAAAGCTCTTTTGCGCCGGTTGCCTCTGAAAGAGTGTCCGCAACGCTTCTGTTTGACATTTCTATATAAAATATCGCCGGAATTTTATCCTCGTTCGTTTTTTCAATAAGCCTTGCCATTGCTGCGGCGCTCGGCTCTGTCTGTGTGCTGCATCCCGGAAATGCCGCGTAATAGCTAAGTCCGTATTCGTCGGCGAAGTATTTAAACGGAAAGCGGTCTCCAAAAATCAGCTCTTTTCTTTTTGAGCCTTCTACAGTTTTTTCAATATCTTTGCTGAGCGACAACAGCTTGTCGGAGTATTTAATGCAGCGGTCTTTATATTCGGACGAATTACCTGCGTCCTTTTTGCACATCGCGTCGGTAATTTTATTGCATATGTCCGCGCATATAACGGGCGAGGTCCATATATGTTCATCGTATTCCAAATCGTCTCCGCCTTTATTTCCCTGCGCTGCACCGTCGGGCTCGTCCTCTTCAAGAAGCTTGCCTGCGCAGTCGAGCATTTTTATCACTGTGAAATCTCTGTCTCCGAGAGAGTCGATTATTTCATCTATCCAGCTTTCGGATTCGCCACCGTTGCATATAAAAATATCGCAGTTCTGTATAAGAACCATATCCTTTGGCGTTGGTTCATACGAATGCGCCTCTACGCCGGGAGGGAGCAGCAGTGAAACATCGGCGCTGTCTCCCGCTATGTTATGGGCAAAATCGTATGCCGGAAAAATAGTAGCTACGATTTTAAGCTTATTTTCAACACCGCTTTTAACCTCGCAGCCGAAAAGGGAGGCTGAAAGAAGAAAAAGCACACAGATAAAAGCCTTTATTCGTTTCATTAAAGCGTACACCTCAAGCATATATTGATAAGAAAGAGCTTTAAATTAAGCTTACTTAATATCATATCACAAAACAAGGAAAAATAACAGCACAAATCTGCCGCCGTCGCAGATGTCCGCAGCCTCGGCTGCGGACATCTCGGCCCCCTGCGCGGACACAGTCCGCGCAGGGGGCTTAGGAGCGAAGCTCCGAGCGACGGCGGCAATAAGCGCAGAGCCTTACACGTTCAGCTCGCACAACAAAAAATACAGCCTGCATTATATTGACAATAATAATGCTCGGTGTTATAATCGGTTAGCGGTAGAACTGTTAGCAAACGAACATTTAAAAGAGGTGAAAATATGCAAAGCTCTGTGGGAAGAGAAATAAAAATGCTTTCTAACCTTATTATGAGAAAGCTCGACGCCTGTATGATGGAGCTTGGGCTTGACAGCGTAACTGCGGTGAACAGCTGGGTGCTTGGCTATCTTTATATAAACAGCGACAGGGTAATTTGCCAAAAAGACATTGAAAAAGAATTCAGACTTGCCCGTTCAACCGTTGCAGGCCTTGTTAAGCTTATGGAAAAGAAGGGCCTTATTGAGAGAGACGATGTTGAATCGGACGCGCGGCTTAAATCCCTGCGCCTTACAAAAAAAGGAGAGCAGGTGCATTTTGTTGCCATAGCCGGAATGGAAAGGCTTGAAGAAAAGCTCAGGAGCGGAATAAACGAAAATGAGATAAACAGCTTTATAAAAACGGCGCAAAAAATGCGGGATAATTTAAACAAATGCGAAAAGGGTGAAATTTATGATTAAAAAACTTATGAGGAGCATAAGGGAATATAAGCTTCCTACCATTTTGACGCCGATACTTGTTTCTCTTGAGGTGGCTATGGAAGTCATAATCCCCTTGCTTTTGTCAATGCTGATTGATTATGGCATTAATAAGGGAAATATGACATATATCCTTCAAATGGGGCTTCTGCTTGTTGCCTGTGCGCTGCTTTCGCTGTTTTTCGGAGCAATGGCAGGAAAAACGGCAGCAAACGCGTCGGCAGGCTTTGCAAAAAATCTCCGCCACGATATGTTCTATAATCTACAGGAGTTCTCCTTTGTGAATATAGACAGATTTTCAAACTCCAGTATAATAACACGACTAACAACAGATGTTACGAATGTGCAAAATTCATATCAGATGATTATTCGTATGGCTGTAAGAAGTCCGATTATGCTTGTGTTTTCTTTGATAATGGCGTTCAATATAAACCATATGATGTCGCTTATTTTCCTCGGCGCGCTTCCGGTTTTGTTTATAGGACTTCTGATTATTATGAAGATTGCAAGACCGGCTTTTGAGCGCGTGTTCAAGGCGTATGACCGAATGAATAATGTAGTAGGGGAAAACCTGCGCGGAATAAGGGTTGTAAAGGCGTATGTCAGAGAAGAACGCGAAAGCGAGAAATTCCGCGGCGTGTCAAACGATATATACAATAACTTCACAAGAGCGCAAAACGCCCTTGTTACGAATATGCCGCTTATGATGCTGTGTGTCTATTCCTGTATGCTGCTGATTTCATGGTTCGGCGCAGTGCTGATAATAGATTCAGGCAACGACCCGGCAATCGGCTTTACAACAGGACAGCTGATGAGCCTTATTTCATACGCCATGCAGATACTTATGAGCCTGATGATGCTATCTATGGTGTTCGTTATGATAACGATGTCAAGGGCGTCGGCGGAAAGAGTCGTAGAGCTCCTTGACGAAAAAAGCGACCTCCAAAATTGCGATTCACCCGTATATGAGATTGCCGACGGTTCAATCAGGTTTGAAAACGTAACATTCGCATACGGCAATTCAAAGCCGTGCCTTAAAGACATAAATCTTGATATAAAATCGGGAGAGACTGTTGGAATAATCGGAAGCACAGGCTCCTCAAAATCATCGCTCGTTCAGCTTATCCCAAGACTTTACGATGTACAGGGCGGACGAGTGCTTGTCGGCGGACTTGACGTAAAGCAGTACGATATAGAAACGCTGAGAAACAATGTTGCGATGGTGCTGCAAAAAAACGTGCTTTTTTCCGGCACTGTAAACGATAACATACGCTGGGGCGACGAGCACGCGACTCAGGAGGAAATAGTCAGGGTGTGCCGTCTTGCTCAGGCTGATGAATTTATAAATCAGTTCCCCGATAAGTACGAAACGATGATAGAACAGGGCGGAGCCAATGTTTCGGGCGGTCAAAAACAGCGCCTTTGCATTGCAAGAGCTCTGCTGAAAAAGCCGAAAATACTTATACTTGATGACTCAACAAGCGCTGTCGATACAAAAACCGACGCCCTTATTCAACAGGCTTTTGCAAAGGAGCTGCCCGATACTACAAAAATAATAATCGCGCAGAGGATTTCCTCGGTCGAGCACGCCGATAAAATTATTGTTATGGAAGACGGCAAAGTAAACGCGGTCGGAAATCACAGCTGGCTTATTGAAAATAACGATATATACAACGAGATATATACCTCACAGGTGAAAGGCGGCGAAGACGAATGAACAGAATGAGAAGAATGAGAGCAGGCGCTATGCCTGACGGAAAGAAAATAAGCCTGAAAACCATAAAGCGCCTTTTAACATATATAAAAAAGTACAGGCTTCGCTTTATATTAGTCATCGTGTGCATATTGCTCAGCGCCGTTACGGGAGTTATAGGCTCAATGTTCCTTCAAATAGTAATCGACGATTATATCACCCCGATGCTTATGCAGAGCGTACCTGATTTTTCCGGCCTTATAAGCGCAATACTCACAATGGCAGGAATATATCTTATCGGCGTTGTGGCAACGCTGCTTTACAATAGGATAATGATAAAAATATCAGAGGGAACGATCAGAACGATTCGTGATGAAATGTTCAGTCATATGCAGACACTGCCGATAAAATACTTTGACACACATCATTACGGCGATACCATGAGCCGCTTTACGAATGATACGGACACCCTCCGTCAAATGATATCTCAGAGTATTCCGCAGGCATTGTCGTCTATAATTACAATAGTGTCTGTTCTTTCCGCGATGATTTTCACAAGCTGGGCGCTTACGCTTCTAACGCTTGTTGTAGTTGCCGTTATGATAGTGGTAACCGGCAAGATAGGCGGAAAAAGCGGCAGATATTTTGCAAAGCAGCAGATCGACCTTGGTGAGGTGAACGGCTACATTGAGGAAATGGTAAACGGTCAAAAGGTTGTCAAGGTGTTTTGCCACGAGGAAAAATCAAAGCAGGAATTTGACGAGCTGAACGAAAAGCTCTGTGCCAGCGCAACATCTGCAAACACCTTTGCAAACATTCTTATGCCGATAATGGGCAACCTCGGCAATGTGCTTTACGTTTTGATAGCAATAGTCGGCGGAGCGCTTGCAATAATAGACTTCGGCGGACTTACGCTTGGCGGCATAGCGGCATTTTTACAGCTTAGCCGCAGCTTTACAAATCCAATCGTTCAGGTATCGCAGCAGATAAATATGGTAGTTATGGCGCTTGCCGGAGCGGATAGAATATTTGAGCTTATAGACGAGCAGCCTGAGGCTGACGACGGATATGTAACGCTTGTCAATGCAAAATATGAAAACGGCGAGCTTGTAGAAACGAGCGAGCGCACCCACATTTGGGCGTGGAAGCATCCTCATGAGGACGGCACTACAACCTATACACGTCTTGAGGGAAAGGTCGAGTTCTTTGATGTGGACTTCGGATACAACGAGAAAAAGACCGTTCTGCATAATATTACACTGCATGCGAGACCGGGTGAAAAAATAGCGTTTGTCGGCTCAACCGGCGCAGGTAAAACGACTATAACAAACCTCATAAATCGTTTTTACGATATAGCCGACGGAAAAATAAGATATGACGATATAAATATAAATAAAATTAAAAAGAGCGATCTGCGCCGCTCTCTCGGTATGGTCTTGCAGGAAACAAATCTTTTTACAGGCACTATAATGGAAAACATTCGTTACGGAAGACTTGACGCGACGGACGAGGAGGTCTATGCGGCGGCACGCCTTGCAAACGCCGATTCCTTTATAAGGATGCTGCCTGACGGATACAACACTGTGATTTCCGGCGACGGCGGCAGTCTTTCGCAGGGTCAGTGCCAGCTTATATCAATTGCGCGAGCGGCGGTTGCTGATCCGCCTGTAATGGTGCTTGACGAGGCGACCTCGTCGATAGATACGCGGACCGAGTCCATAGTACAAAGAGGAATGGACGGACTGATGAAGGGCAGAACCGTGTTTGTAATTGCGCACAGGCTGAGTACGGTTAAAAACTCTGACGTAATAATGGTTCTTGAGCTTGGACGCATTATAGAAAGAGGAAATCACGAGCAGCTTATTTCGCAAAAGGGCAAGTATTACCGACTTTATACCGGCGCATTTGAGCTTGAATAAAAAGAACGGCTCCCACAGTTTTGTGGGAGCCGTTGGCTTATCAATATAATTTTTTGTTTAAAGATTTTTATATTTAATTCGCTTTACGGATACAAAAAGCTTAATTAAGCAAATTTCTTGGTGCGAGAATGATGAGGTGCAGGAGAAGCGAAGCTTCTCCTGCAAAAAATAAAACCTTAAGCAGCAGTCCCGCTGCAC
>CANQEU010000039.1 GCA_947595635.1 uncultured Clostridia bacterium | reverse complement strand
AAGCCTGCAAAATGCAATACCATACGAAAGACTTCTTTTTTTAAGGAAAGATGGTTCATATCAATTGACATCGCAGATTCCTCTTAACTATTTATATGCCGCCGCCTTGACACAAAAAAGATTCGACAGACGCTCAAATGAGTATCTGCCGAACCTTTTTAGTGAATGATTTTTAATTTATTATACGAGGTCAAATGAATAATTCATCTATTTTTCCCTTAGCATCAGACATTATCTTTGAAACATCGCTGCCGAAAACGTCAAGATTTTCAGCCTTTATCATCAAAACATCATCTATTCCAAACATACCCTGTGCCAATGCTTTGACATAACCGAAGCCGTAAGCCTCGTCCGTAATCGTCCCCCCTGCCGTTGTTACGTAATACAGCTTTTTCCCTTTGCACATACCGACAGGTATGCCCTGATTTGAATAATAAAAGGTCAGCCCGACAATACATACTCTTTCAAGATATGCCTTGACAGCCGACGGGAACGAGAGATCCCAATAAGGAGCAGCCAAAATTATTTCATCAGCGCTTGCAAGCTGCACGGCATACTTAAAATAAGGGTCGTCGAAGTCCTTATTTTGGCACAATTTTTCTTTTTCGCAAAGTGTTTTTAAATCCATCGGCAATATATTTTCCTCCGAAAGCCTCAGGTATTCGATATTTCCGCCGATTTTTGCCGCAAGATAATCGGCAAGCTCCTTTGTTCTTGATTCCGATCTGACTGTTCCGTCTATATACAAAAGCGTTTTCATTGCGTGCCTCCTTATGTTTTTATTTATAATAGCATACGTTTTTTTCGTTGTCCAATAAAACAAAAGCGAGATAAGCATTAAATTTACATTTATTTACAGCGCCCCTTTTTATCGCAGGAGAGAGCCTTGACATCCTGCCGACAGAAGGTATGTAGATTTATTATGAATTAAAACTTCTTATGACACAAACAAAAATATGTGCTATAATGAAATAACAGCTTTAAATGGAGGTCAATATGGAAATATACAGTGATTTTATAAATAGAATTAATTATCAGCAGTCACAGCTTCAAATTGGAGACGGATATTTTAAGCCAAGCGGCAGAGTTTATGAAAAGGTAAACAAAGACAACAGCTTTAAACCGTTTTACGGCGATACCGTTGTCTTTGACCTTGACGATAACACAAAGCTGAGGGTCTGTAAAATAATTGATGAGCTCTATGAAGCGGCGCCGGAATGCTTTTGTGAAAAATTCGACAAAAGCATACTTCATATGACATTGCACGATTTAAGCGCGTCCGAGAATCTCAATAGCGTTTCCTCCGAGATTTTTAATAATGAAATAAGACTTTTGCAGGTTCTGAACGACAATCCCTTAAAGCCGCAGAGTATTAAAATGAAAACAAATTTCATAATCAATATGGTCAACACAAGCCTTGTGCTCGCGCTTGTGCCTTATGACGAGACAGAGTGGAACAAGCTTCAGCAGCTTTATGAGCTTGTCAATAAGGTTAAGGTATGCCCGTATCCGTACCTTACTCCGCACATTACGCTTGCGTATTTTAATTACAACGGGTTTGACGAGGACTCGGCTCGAAAGCTTAGTCGGGCTGTAGCTGAATTAAACAGAAAATCCTTTGCTATTACGCTTGACGATAAATTGTATTATCAAAAATTTATCAGCATGAAAGATTATATTTCTGTTTTTAAGCTTTATTAATTTGTTACCCCGTGATTTGTTTGACAACCGTTTTATTTTAAATTAAAGCGGTTGTCTTTTTCTTTTAATAGAACGGCAGGCGACATAAAGCTGCCGCCTGATAACGTAAGCATAGCTATTTGAATTTATGAAAAGTCGGACTAATAAAAACGGAACAGCGCTACCGCGAAAGCGATTTAGTATAAAACATCGATAAAACTCGATAAATACCTATCTAAATTCTTTAGCTAATTAATCTGCTTGCAAAAAGCAATAACAAACTATTTTGGGAAATTAACCAATCACCTTACAGATGTGAAAAGCTCGGATAAAATATTAATAGTTAGTCCTGCGAATAAAATCAATCCTATACGTTAGATAAATCAACAACATTCTTGTCGTAAAGATAATTATTTTTAACCTCCATTTTAATATATACTGTTCTTACATAACATTCTTTGGATGTAAACCTCTTTATAGGATACTTTTGATCGGGCAATTTATCAATTCTAACACCATGTAACACTAACTTTAAAGCTTCTTTTGCCATATTGCAAGCTTGCCTTTTATTAAAAGCGCAGGACAAACATTCAGGAATATCCGGAAATGCGATAGAAATTCCATCATTATTTATCTCAAAAAACGCCGGATACTTTATTAATACTTTTTTGTTTATCATAATAACACCGCCTGTTTCATTGTTGACAAAGATGAAGATACAGCACTTAAAACTGATGAAATATTGATAATTGTTAATATAGCATCGCACAATACGTTCAGCGTAACCCCCGTATCCTTTGCATTACATAATTTTTAATAGTATATAGCAGGTAAACTTTTATCTTTTTCCTTTACGCTCTTTTGCACAATAGCGGCTTTTTCGTCAGAATCCTTGAGAGCAAATTCATTCAGCCAATACACTAATGCCTCGCTGCAAATACCTACTCCCAACTTTTTCCCTGAGCTGTCCTTTTCCCAGAATTTATGATTATTGCTCTTATTAAACAGCCACTTGTCGCATTGATTTTGATATTTTTTAATATCTTTCCCGATATTATCCGGCACACTTATTATATCTGCGTAATAACCAAAGACTACATTAATTAACATTCAAACTCACTCCTACCCGAACAAATTAAGTAATATAAATATCAAAATCAATTTCCGAATGCAATTGTGACATAATTTCAATAATATCAGATGGTATGTAGATAATCGGCTTTTCATTTAAAGCAGTCACAACGCAAAATTTTGTCTTTAAGTTATACTTATTGACAATGCCGAGTAGATTATTAAATTCGGGTTTTATAATTTTAATCATTTCCCGAAGCGCTTGCTCAACCTCTGTAGTATTTATGTAACCGGTTGAATAAACTAAGCTTGACGCGTCGACAACTCGCTTAAGGTTCTTAAACTCTCCATAGTATTTAACAGCGCCCATTGATTCCTTTTCTACAGGAGGAATATTGATAATTCCGCTTATGCTGTCAATATCTATTTCAGGGTCTTCCGTCCATAAAATGAATTCAATCATTATTCCATTCAATAATAATTCTCCTTTTTTAAAAGCACCTGCTGCCGTTTTCTCGATTTTTTATGTAAGCTTCATTATGGATTTTTCAAGTATTTCATTAAATATAATTTGTATCTTTAATTTTCATAAATGACAAACCCTATTTAACGGTTATTGTCAACTATTCTGTATGCGAATACAAATGGCTTGTTCTTGTATATGAAATTTTCGGTTTTTACATTTTTCATCGCTTTATAATCAACAGATGGGACAATTGAATATTGCAATAATTTTTTATCGCCTAATGTATTTTCTCTCTCTAATTTTGAAGTATTACAGTCTTTAATTTTGATTATCGTAAAATCATCAAGAGAACAATACTTGCCATCTTTAATACTCATTTTTACTAACATAAATTCACGGGTCTTTGTGGACGCGATCCATATAGCAAAATTATTGTTAATATCTATAGTTGCCAAATCATTTTCAAATTCATATTCAGGGCAGCCATCGCTATCCACAAATGCCTCATAAGCGGTATCAAGATATTTCCCTTCGATTATATTATCGCCAATCTGATATTTAGGCGATGAGAAAAAGAAACCTAATATACCGACAATTACAGCCAAAACAGCTATTATTAATAAAACATATTTTCTCATTTATATAATCTCCTCTAAGTAAATTTGCTATATGAATAATTTTTTATTTTGTTGTTGGATTTTGAAATATTTAAGGTAATCGGCAGCAGTCACAAGTGTATATCGCGCAAAAAGTTTAGTTTGCTTTAAAGCATTCACCCGATATTGTAAGCTTCAAACTTATTTTTACTTTATTTTGCTTTTAAGAAATTCCAGCTCATCATTTGAAAACGGTGAGTCGGGATTATTTTGGTACGTTGCGATTATCCAATTAATAATTGATTCGTTATAGCTATGCTCCTCTAACGCCTGCTTCATAAACATATGTATCACAGGATGTATATCATAAAAGAATGTACCCAAGTATAAGATGTAGTCGCATAACAATATGTAATAAAAGGGGCTGTGCTCAACAGAAAGCAAATATATTAAATAGCAATACATATCCTTACTGTCAACAGACGAAAAATCCTTTGATAAATTATCTAACGAATAATCATAATTTTTCTCCTTTAAGGAGTTGTAAACATAATTAAATTCTCCGCTTTTCAATTGCCTGACAAGATTTTTCAATAATATCGCTCCCTTATTTGCGCGCGTTTTTCGCCACGGGGGTAAATTGTAATTTGCTCTCAATGAGTTTACAATTTTACTGTTTACGGCAGCGGTGCAAGAGTAAATATCTTTTTATTGTACTAATACGTTTACTACAAATAGTCTAACCTGATTTTATTCATTTGTCAAGATATTTTGTTGATTTTTGATAATGTATAATAATGTAGGCATAGCTTTGCTTTCAAGCTTTTGCCTAAGTTGGAGCGGTTAAGCTCGGCAGTCTGCGTTTGGGGGAAGATTGATTTTGAGCTTTAAAATAAATAAGCGCAGCTTTACCGGAGCAAGTCGGTAAGGCTGCGGTAACAGAGCGCCTTTAAAAAATTAATTATATACAACTTAAGGCTCTCGATATTTGAGAGCCTTGTTCGTGCTTTAATTTGTATTGTGAGCCGACGGTTATGTAAAAATCCTACTGCCTAATTCTTTTAATACCGCTGCCAAGCGCTTTATTTGCGACAGCAAAGCATACGGCAAGAAATAGAAGCACAACGGCGGTTGAAGCTAAACAGAAATTAAATGACGAAGCGTAAAGCTTTATAAGATATGTGCCGCCCGTCAAAGCAAGGCTGTTTTGCTCGGCCGCGTTTGCGAGTATCATATCGGCATAATGCGAAAAATCGAATATATTGTCATATGGCATATATTTCGACGGGATATTTATGCTGAAATCGCACATTAAAAATATCGCGATTATCAGCGCCGGAATACCTATTCCCACAAGCGCATACAACGCATACATGTGCGGTATTGATTTGAACGATTTGAAAAAATATTTTTCTTCGAGGCTGCTCCTGATACCTCTGTAAAGTCTGCCGCTGAGTGCATACCAGAGCCGCAAAATCAGTATTGCAAAAAACAGAAATATAAAAAACAAAACAATATGCTCAAAAGTGGCGAGCACAAGAGCCTTTTCGTTAAAATCGGTCTTGTAATACTGCGAAAAATCCATCTGCTCATACAGTGCAGCCGATATCGCGTTTTCACCGTAAGCCATTGACCGAACCGGCTGCTTTCCGTAATCCTTGTACGATGTGTACGGAATATAAACACGCTGTTTGCCGTCCGTGTTAAGCTTGTCGGAAAAGCCTTCACGCTCCTCATACACCCCTGCTACTTTATATTCCTCATCAAAAAGCATTACGCTCTTACCTACCGCGTTTTCTCTGTTAAAAAACAGCTTCAGCGCAAGGCTGCTGCTTATAACGGCGCGGCGGCTTCCGTTTGAAATATCATCTTCGCTAAGCGCGCCTCCGTACATAATTCTTTGGGCTGTCTGCTCAAAATAATTTTCGTTTGTCAAAACGGGGACGAACGCCTGCGCGCCTATATTCTGCATATCAAGCTCGCTGCAAAATGTAAAATCACTGCTCGACACCCTATCAGAAAGCTTTTCAAAAAAGGAAATCGTGACAGGCTCTTTATCAGAGGCGAGATTATAATTAAGTACCGTCGATTTTGGAAACTGAGACAAAACGCTTTCGATATAGCCGATAAGCATTAAAACCGCCGAGATTGAAACGAGAATCGACGTCACAAGGGCAATAATATTTCTTCGGGTCATGACAGCTCATCTCCCTCAACATACACTCGGTCGCCCTCGGAAATGTCCTTTGACGTTTCGTACACAACATACATTCCTGAGTACATACTGCCTCCCGAAACCTCAAAGAACAAATCGTCCTTCGAGTTTATCGACACCGAAAGCTCCGACACTGTTGTTTTCTTCTCATCGCTGTCATTTATATAGTAAATAACGCCCTGATCGCCCATATTGACGACGGCTGAAATCGGCACAAGATATTTTCCGTTGATGTTCTGATCGTTCTCGTCGAGCGTGCCGGATTCTATCATCGTCACCTTTACCTTTGGCAAAAGCATATTGTCTATGGTGCTTGAAAAATAAGTCAGTAAGGCAAGAACAAGGAAAAATATTATTCCAAAACGGACGGTGTATTTTTTTATTCTGTCTTTTTTCATGGCTCGCTCCTTAACTTTTATCCACCTGAATAAACGGAGAATCTATATCTCTTCTGCCGTATAAATAAATCAGCAGCGCGGGTATCATAAACATAACTCCGCAGGCAAAAATAATCCCGTAGTCGCCTACGCTGAAATTGGAAAGCTGAATCGACAGCGGATACATAGCCTCGTCGTCAAAGTAGATAAGCGGCTGTTCAACTATGTTCCAATTATCTATAAAGCAGAGAAGGACAAGGGTGATAAGTCCTCCCTTTATCTGCGGCAAAATTATGCTTGTGAAAATTCTGAAATAGGACGCTCCGTCAATTCTCGCCGCTTCGATAGATGAATCGGAAATATACTTTATGCTCTGTCTTAAAAGGCAAATTCCGAATGCCGAGAACGTGCCGGGCAAAATCACCGCAAGGAAATTATTGAGCAAATCTATATTGTCGAGCACGATATAATTCGGAACCAACGTGACCTGAAGCGGTAAAATCAGCAGCACGATATAGACAAAGAATAGCTTATCTCTAAACGGAAACTTAAGCTTGCCGAAGGCAAACGCCGCCAGCGCGGATACTATTGTCTGACCCGCGACCGTCGGGAACGTCATAATAACCGAATTCCAAAATTTAAGCAGATATTCAGGCCGCCTGAAAAACACCTGATAATACTGCTCAAGCGAGAACATCTCGGGAATTAGATTTATCTGCTTATATTCCCCGTTTGTAAAATCAAGCATTTTGACTACCTGCGAATTTGACATAAACGAGCAGGCTATCATATATACTACGGGAAAGAGAAAAACCGCCGTGAGCAAAATCAGGAATATGTATTTAATAATTTTTTTCATTCTTTTCACAATACCGCCTCCTATTCCGCGAAGCTGTGCCTGCGCTCAAAAATAAAGAAGGCGAGCAATATTATTATAATAAACAGCGATAAAATTATCGACGCCGAGGAAAGCCTCGGATAATTAAGGTTGTAGTAATTGTTGTTTATAAAGTTCTGGAGAAAATACACATTTTCGTTTGGATAATTTCCGAACAGTGCGAACACCTCGCGGAATATTTTAAACGAATAAATTATTTCCATAAGAAACACGAAAAACGTTGTGGGCGTTATCATCGGGATAGTAATTTTTGTCAGGATTTTAAACGAGCCAGCTCCGTCAAGTCTTGCGCTTTCATACAGCGACGGCGGAACATTTGCAAGCCCTGCCGTAAACAAAATAACGCAGAAGCCGCAGTATTTCCAAACATAAATAAAAACTATCATCACCATTGAAAACTCGGAATTAAAAAATTCGACGGTATTTAATCCTAAAAGCTTAAGCAATCCGTTTACTGCCCCGTAATCGTCGAAAATCAACTGCCAAACGCACACGAGGGAGGCTATCGGCACCACGACGGGAATCAAAAACGAGCTTCTGAAAAAAGAGGATATTTTCTTAAAGGAATTGAGAAAAAGAGCAATCAAAAAAGAGGATACCATTAAAATAGGAATAGCGGTAAATGTAAAGATAGCTGTGTTTTTCAGGGCAAGCAAAAAGGTGCCGTTTTGAAAAAGGTCGGTATAGTTTTTAAAGCCTACAAAATATTCTCCGACATAAAGACTCTTTACGCAGCAAATTATGTACGGCACTATGTAAAACACCGTAATGCCGAGCAGCGACGGCAGCAAAAACAAAAACGCCGCCAAATATTCTCTATGCTGTCTTTTCAGCAGTTTCTTCTTCATAATATCAATCTCAATTCATATGATATTTTGTCCGTTACAAGGTTGATAAGGGTAACGTATTATTAAAAGCTTAAAGCAAGTCACGCCAAAGCGCAATTTGTTAAGTATTATCTATTCCGTCAGATAAATCTCGGTCGCCGCTGTAAGCTGACGGATAAATTTGCCCTTTGAAATATCCCCGTTTAAATATTTGTTTACTATATCGCCGATGACCGAAGAATTAAAATAAGTTTCGGATAAAGAATCAAAGCTATATAAATTGCATTCCGATATGTTGTTTATAATATGTTTATAGTCTTTTATCGCTGCGCTTCGAGCACTTTTACTAACTGCTTTTTCTTTATCGCTGACGGTTAAATCTTCGTCAAAATCCTTTTCGTAATCCGTCATATCAACGGTATAATCCATAGCCTTTATGTTCACAGGTAAATACATATATTCCGCGCCCATATCTTTTTGAATGTCATAAGACGACAAACAGTATTTAATAAACGGAAGCAGCTTGTCTTTATTTTTGCAATTATTATTAAACGCAATTCCAACGTCTACAGACGCCGAGGACGAACAGCCGCCCTTATTATAATTGCTTACAAGCACGGGGCTTCCGCCGAAATACTCCAAAAATGAATAAGTCCTTACCATACTGTCAAAGGACGGCATTGCTTTATATAACACAGAAGCACCGTCATTTATATTTTCATATAAGAAATAATAAGTATTTTCATCGGACACGTCATTCTTAATTAAGCTATATATACAGTCCAAATTTTCAGAAAACTCGTCAGTGTCGAACTCCGCTCTGCCGTTGTTATAATCAATGTATTGGTCTAAAAAAGAATAAAACAAGTTAATGCAATAATCTGTGCTTCCAAGAAGAGAATACGAATCCTTTCTGCCTGAAAGCTCGCCCGATAATGCCTTAAAAGAAAAATCCGAGGGGCTTAAATTATACTTTTTAAGTGTTTTCTCTGTAGTTATAAAAACATCGGGAGAATAAAACAAAGGAATAAAATATCTTTTTCCGTCAACAAGCTCAGCGTCCATAATTACCGAATTGCAATCACCAAGTCCAATATCGTAGCCATATGAATCAACGAGCTTGTTAATGTCCAAAAGAGTTTCATTTTCCGCGAATTTTTCAAATGGGAGCTTTTGACTAAGCGAAAGAACATCGGGCCCTCCCCCGGACATAATCTCTGTTGATATTTTTAAATTCATATCCTCCTGTGAGTCAAATTCGACGATTTCAATTTGATATGATTCATCTAAATGCTCGGAGCAATAATTGTTATATTTATTAATAATATCGCATATTGAATCCTCGGAACAGGCATAATATTTAATCCTGTCCGAATTGCTTGAAGCATTGTTTTTTAAGCATCCGCAAAAAGCAAATGAGATAAATATGCACATACATACAGAAACAATTATTTTTAATTTTTTAGCCATTTTAAGCCTCACAAGAATATAAATCGTCCGCTGCACTTAATATTAAAAGTAAGCTGAAAGCATGCTTTTTCATAATTCTACTATAATTTTAACATGCTATTCTTCTAAATAGATTTTTGCCTTATCCTGAATTTCTTTGACAAATTGCTCCTTCTTTATTTCTCCGTTAATATATTTTGATACATTGTCGCCTATAACCGAATGGTTAAAATAATTATTTTTAAAACTGCAATTGTTTATGGCATCCAAAAAGCTTATATAGCTGTTGATGTAGCTATCATCAACTGTATCTTCATCATAATCCACGCCAAAGGACTTAGCGTCTGTTTGAGCCATTTCTTCAATTAACTTTGAACGGGCATTTTTATTTACAGGAAGTCCGATTTCCGGACTGCATTGAATTTCTTCACTTAACATATACTTTACGAACTCATACGATTCACTTTTTCTATCCGAATTTTTATTAATTAATAAACCTTTATCAAAAAAAGCCGAATAAGTATTTTCCGAATTTGATATGCTATTAAGTATAATCGGGGTTTGCCCCTTAGAGGTAATATAATAATATATACTGCCAATGCTGTTTGGCTCTGAACCGGCGATCTGCTCAAGATTAACAAACATTACCTTACCCTGCAAAAGGGAGTCAAGTCCATATGAATAAGTTGAATCTTGCGATGGATTATATCCGGAAATTAAATTATCTATTGCATCTATATCCGATAAAAAGTCCTTTGAATTCAATGTATTTTCTCTATTATAAAAATCCATATTTGAATCAATCAATTTATAAATTTCATCGCTAAAATCATAAAACACGCTCATATTACGGGAATTTTTGCTTTCATTAATAAACCCGAATAATTCTCCTGCATTTTGATAAGTAATAGATTTTTTTAAATCGACTGAGTATTTATCGCAAATTTCTTTTGTTGTAATTAAAACATCAGGCATATATGATATTGGCATAAAATAACGCTTGCCATTGTATGCTCCGGATTCCATAACTGTTTTATTGTAGTTATTCAAGTTGATTTTACTGTCAGAATTATCATCACTAAGTAATTCATTATAATCAGCAAACATATCAAGCGACATCATCTTTTCAATATTTGAAACGCCGCCAAAGCCGGAATCAAAACATATTAAATCCGGGCCTTTGCCCGCCATTATCTCAGCATTAAGCTTACTGCTGAGCTCCGTATTGTTTTCAAACTCAACAATTTCCATGCGCTTTTCATTTGCTTTGTTTTCATTATATTTTTTTATTAATGAATTTATAGGTGTATCCTTAACTACATATATAGTAAAAGCACCTTCTGTCGTGCCTTTTTCATCGGAGACATTTGCCGAACATGCACAACAAGCAAATGAAATAAAAATACACATACATATAGAGGTAATTATTTTTAACTTATTAGCCATTTTAATCCTCCCAAGTATACAAATAATCCGCTGCATTTAAGATTTAAAGGTAATCTGTAAAGCATTGCTTTTCAATAATTCTACCGCAATTTTAACATATTTTCTAAACATATTCAACAAAATTATTGAAACTTAAATATTAATTTTGTGTGAAAAAAATATGACCAAGCCCTGCTCGATAATCTTTTAGAAAATGCAGTTGAGTCGGCGTTAGCGGCAAATGATAGATATATTGATTTATCTTGACATTTTTTTAAATCAGATTTATAATAAAGGTACCAACTATTTAAAAAAATTTTTAAATAGTTTTTAGAAAGGAGAGGAGGATCAAGAAACTTGTCTTTACACGGTACATTTAAAGCTTTATCCGACCCCATACGCCGTGACATTTTACTTCATTTAAAAGAAGATAAAATTAATGCCGGAGATATTGCCGAAAAAATCGGTATATCACCAGCGTCATTGTCATATCATTTGAATTTACTAAAAAAAAATGACCTTATCATTGAAACGAAAGAAAAAAATTATGTATATTATGAGCTTAATACATCTTTGTTTGATGAACTGATAATGTGGTTAAAGCAGTTTTAGGAGGCAGCTTTATGAAACTTAAAAATAAGATTTTATTTATTTTATCCTTTGCGCCAATCATAATTACATCTATAGCTTTAATTTTTATGAAAGATATAGTTCCGATGCACTATAACATAAACGGTGAGGTTGACCGCTGGAGTACTAAATACGAAAACTTCATTTTCCCTGCTATAATAATCGTTTTTTATTTATTTTTTATAATATATATTAAGTACTATTCCGTCTCCAATACCGATGATGTTGAAAAGTCAAAAAGTAATATCAATGTATTATACATTGTGGCAACAGCAATTATTTTTGCATTTGATATACTTCAATGTATTTTCTTAGTAATGGCATTCGCTAAATCCGAGAATTTATCACTTGATTTAGATATATTTTTCATTATAAACTGCGTACTCAGTATTGCATATATTATCATCGGTAACTTTATGCCGAAAGTTAAACGCAGCAGCGTTGTGGGCGTAAGAACCTCTTGGACTATGAACAGCGATAAAGCTTGGTATATCGCAAACAGAAACGCAGGTATTGCCTTTGTTGTTTCAGGAATTTTATCCATAATTGAATCGTCAATTATAGGCGGCATTCTCTCAACATTTATTATGATAGCCGTTTTATTAATTTCACTTATTATATCTTACATTTATTCTTATATCAGAGTTACAAAAAGGTCAATGTGATTTTAGGAGTTAATATCCGCCTTTTTAACAGCATTAACAGCGCTTATAAAAACAGCAGACGACTTAAAATCGCCTGCTGTTTTATTTTTCGCTTCAAATCCCGATTTTATCTTTTAACGGTAACAAGGTAACGGAAATCACGGCAAAGACATATACCCTAAAGATTTAAAGCAATCATATCACACTTAAATTTGAAAAAATATATTTTATCTTATGAAGTGCGTTGGAATCCATTCCTCTTTTTCGGGCAATCCGAACTGCTCTTTTCCAAGCTCTATACTCTTTATCAAAAACGACATATTTCTTGCCAGAACTCTCATAGTTTGCATTCCCTCGGCGTCAAGCTCCGCCTGACCCTTTTCCCTGCCGTGAACACTGTTCCAATACTGGCTGGACGCTATCGGCATATTTGCAATTGTAAAATATTTATTCAGCTCGTCAAATGTCGCCGAGCAACCTCCTCGCCTCGCGCAAACAACACTTGCGCCTACCTTCATAGTCTTGTCAAAATGAGTGCTGTAAAAAAGTCTGTCAAGACAGGCGATCAGAGTTGCGTTTGCTGATGCGTAATATACAGGAGTTGCAACTACAAGACCATTCGCTTTTTCAAATTTTGGAGCCAGCTCGTTTACAATATCATCAAATATACATTTTCCTTTTTCAAAGCAGGATGCGCAGGCAATACAGCCTCTGATATCCTTATTGCCTATCTGCACCGTTTCTACTTCTATACCATTCTCTAAAAAAACCTTTTCCATCTCTTTTAGGGCTATAGTAGTATTGCCGTTTAAACGTGGACTTCCGTTAATCATCAAAACATTTAAATTGCTGCTCATAAAAATCTCCTCCGCTTTTGTATTTATCTTATTTTATCATATTTGAATATAAAAGGGAAGGGAATGAGGTCGTGCGAATGTATGGAAATATATATAAAACACAGCTTATCTTTTAAAAAATCACGCACTACGCTTAGCTGTAATACAAAAAGCAGCGCACATATTAAGGTCAAAAAGCATCGTTAAGCAATGCACTTTTTACAGTTCATCATCGAGCGCACCCATATTATATTCCAAAATCTCTTGACAACTAAAACAAAGAAAAGTATAATAGAAAAAATTCTTCGGGAGGTAGGCAATGTTGAAACATATCATCCGTTTTAATAATTTCGACTTTAATAATTTCGACGTTATGCCGTCCGCAGTCCCTGCTTATTATTTGCAGAACAGCGGGCTTACATTGCTATACCCTTATTCAAGTAATTAGAGTACAGTTTTAACCTGATTAAGTTAAACGCAGTGCAAGCTATGAGTGATTCTCAGCCTGCACTGCGTTTTTATATTTCTATACTTTTTAGCCGGTCGGTCGGTGCTTATGCCTTTGGCAGAGTTCGCAATTGGCGACCCACACACCACGCAACCGGGTTCTGTGCTTTGAGTGACATTGTAACACCCCTTCGCTCCTGCGATAAGCTCCGTAGATGTTTCGATTATTTATATAATTAAAAAATACTCGGCAATATTCCCACCAATAAAAATCCCGCTCCAAACGATACCGAATTTGCCACAAGGGAATAAATCACATAATACCAATTTTTCTTCTGCTGTTCGGAGACCTTCTTCAAAACAGTGCAGTACACAATAGCCTCTATCGCAAATATAACAATCTCAAGAAGTATATAAAAGACGGCAAACGCAAATGGCTCCATATTATAACTGATGAGATTGAGCGTAACATTCAGAATGATTTGTGTGACGATATTGACCAACGCCAAAATCAGGAGCTGCTTCTTTTTTCGGAATCCAAAGAACAGCGCAACGAGCATTTCAATAACGATAGTAAGGACGATACGCGCCGCCAGCGACCACAGCTCCTGCCGGTAATTATAAGACTGCACAGCTTCAATCCATCCGTCGGCGCTTATGGTTTCACCGCGCTCAACCGAGCCGATTTTCACGCCGTCCATATTTACGGTATAATATGTATCGAAAGCGTAGCGCTCATAAATTCCGCTGGACACAAAGGTTTCCGTTTTCGGATAGTACAGAAGAATCTTAAAATCGGACGGCGGATAATAGTTCCACGCTATTTCTTTGCTTTCGCTCACCGTCCAGCCATCCTGCAAAAAGTAATAACCGTCCGGGTCTTTATAGTTCACAAACGCTTCCCATACGGCTCGGTCAAGATAGTTTGAATTCGGATATTTTTCATTAGTCAGGGCGTTTTCTTCAACTCCGTCCCAAACGCTCGCCGGGCCGGTGGATTTCGATTTGGACAGCAAAGTGCCATAGCATAATTCATCGTCCATATTTTCAAACTTAATCCGTACAGACTCCTTCGGTCCCATATCGGCATTAGCCGTAATCGGAAACGCTATGAATACAAACACGGCACAAAGCAGCGTAATTAAGATTTGACTGCAATTTCTTTTTTTCATCATTAAGTCCTCCGTTTAAAGGGCGGTTAGTCGATTTGATCGATTGGCTATTCTACTGTCATAATATTATAGCATAAAAATGTGAAGAAATCTACCGCTGATATTGTGTTTCCTCCACAATATACCGAAAAATCGGGTAAGAGAGCTACTGCAACTCTTGCCCGATTTTTAATGTACGTTTTTTGATGCAGTAAATAGCATCTGTATACAGTAGCTTGCACAGTCCCTAAAAGGGGCTATTTGAGAATATTTTTTAGATACGGCAAGGCAACCGCAAAAAATATCGCCGGCAAGTTTAGCATTAAAAGCTATAACTTGTCGGCGGTTAACTAAAGTGTAATTAAATTTGTGCTTATAAATAATCCTTTTCTTTTTGCCGTGAGCAATCTCAACTGCTTATAACCTTAACGACGGGTCTCGGATATAACGGCTTATTACCGTTATAGCTCACCTCGTTTTATATTTAAAATTCAGCGTTTAAGCCGCATTTAAGTTGATTATTCCCGCGACGTTTTTCTGAATCAAAATCGCATCGGAAACTGTTATTTTTCCGTTCATGTCAACATCGGCAATCATAGCGTCATAGTCATCAAGCTTTATTATATTTACAATGTGCTTCTGCACGAGTATTGCGTCGGCTATCGTAATAGCACCGTTTTGGTCGACGTCGCCGAGCAGTCCGAGCACGTTATAAGAAAGCTCAATCTCGCCCTTATACATTCCTATTCCCTTTACGGTGACGGTATACTTACCGGGAGCCGTTGCGGAAAAATCTCCGCAAAGCATATAGTCAACTCCCTCTACGAGCTTTATCCCGCCGAGAGTCACGCTCGGCTTTATATACTGCTTTTCGCCGGTATATCTCAAATCATCCGTCTTGACCGTCGCGGAGGATATATCGGTTTGATTCATGGGAACAACAAAGCTGACGCAGCCGTCGTACTCCTCGACCGGCAGATAATTCACACTGAGCTTGCCATTCCCGTCCGAAACGACCTGATTGATATAGAGCAGGTTATCAGAAGAGAGCGGGGCTTCAACGTCTTTGCTTTTCATTGCGTAAAGGTTATAGGTTTCATTCGGGAGCAGTCCGCTAAAATTCAATACACCGGCTCCGATTGGAACAGGCAACGGCTTTTTGCCCGAGATCACTTCGCTCACCGATTTTGTTGCGGGCGGGATAGAAAATTTTGTTGGGGTAAGTTTATCTTCGGTCGTTCCGTCGCCAAGTTGGCCGTAATAATTATTTCCCCACAAATATAAATCGCCGGTTTCCGTTATTGCCGCACTGTGACAATATCCAAGGCTGACAGCTATAACATTGCTCATTATTTTTGTAGGAATATATTTATGCTCAGTTGTCCCGTCGCCGAGTTGGACGCACCTATTATCACCCCACATATATAAATCGCCGGTTTCCGTTATTGCCGCGCTGTGATCCCCTCCAAGGCTAACAGCTTTGACATTGCTCATTATTTTCCTCGGAACGCGCCCTCCATAGGTCGTTCCGTCGCCAAGTTGACCGTAATAATTATACCCCCATATATATAAATCGCCGTTTTCTGTTATTGCCGCGCTGTGCCGCTTGCCAAGACTTACAGCTTTAACATTGCTCATTATTTTTGTAGGAGTGTGTTTATCATCGGTCGTTCCGTCGCCAAGTTGACCGTAATAATTATACCCCCACATATATAAATCGCCGTTTTCTGTTATTGCCGCGCTGTGCCGCTTGCCAAGACTTACAGCTTTAACATTGCTCATTATTTTTGTAGGAATGTATTTTTCATCGGTCGTTCCATCGCCGAGTTGGCCGGAAGAATTTAACCCCCACATATATAAATCGCCGTTTTCTGTTATTGCCGCGCTGTGTATATCACCGAGGCTGACAGCTTTAACATTGCTCATTATTTTTGTAGGAATGGTTCTAGAATAAGCGCACAGTCCGTCGCCGAGTTGACCGAAAGAATTTAATCCCCACATATATAAATCGCCGTTTTCTGTTATTGCCGCACTATGCGCATTACGATTACAATAAGCGCAAAGGCTGACAGCTTTAACACTGCTCATTATTTTTGTAGGAACGAGCTTTCTATCGGTCGTTCCGTCGCCAAGTTGGCCGAAATAATTATTTCCCCACAAATATAAATCGCCGGTTTCCGTTATTACCGCGCTGTGATACCCTCCAAGGCTAACTTTAAGTCGCGACCCGTTATTATCATCGTTATCGCCGCCAAGACCTCCACCACCGCTTCCGCCTGTTGACGTTTTATTGCTCAAGCGCAATACAAGCGAAACTGCATCATCATCCACCGAATAGCTTATATTTGCCGTGCCTACGCCCTCTTTGGCTGCGTTTACCGTAAACTTGCCGTTATTCATATAAAAGCTTGTCCTGCCGTTTTTGTCGGTGGTGTAGCTGCCGTTTACCGTCGCCCCGCTCACGGGTTTATCGTTGTTATCTACCACTTTTACATCGACGAGGTATTTATGGTGCGGGCAGCTTGTGAAGGCAAATTCGTTAAAATCAAAGGAGTAATAAAAATCAAACAGCTTTGCAGTAAAATCAAGCATTTTATATTGAAGCTTTAGCCTGTCGCTGTTTAAAAATTTAGCCTCGAACGAAAGCTCAATTTTTGCGGATATATCCCCGTCTATGCAGTGTTTACATTCGTGTGTTTCTTCACCGCCGGCAGGCGCATATGTCATGGTCGCCTTAATTTCCGCTCCGACCTTGCCCTTCATACTAACCTCCGCAACAACGCCTAAAACCTTTATTTTCGGCTTCAAGGAAAACCCTATAAAAAACTTGCCCTCTACTTTTATCTCCGGCTTAAACGTCGGGGATTTAGATATGTTATTTATGCCATTTTGAATTGATATCTGAAAGCCTATCGAGCCCTCAAGGGTTCCGCTAAGCTCAATTTCGGCGTTAGCCTCTAATTCTATCGAGGGGGTAAAGCCTATATATACTCCGGGAATTGGAGAAATTCCAATCTCGGCAAGAGGTATAGACTTTGTACCTTTCAGGGAAAGGCTAAGAGCTATTTTTGCCTCATACCCGAGCTTTGTCTCAAGATATTGCTGACTCCATGTAATATATAATTTAATTGAAGCCTCAATTCCGATTTCAACATCACCGGAAATTTTGAATTTAAAGCCGTCGCCATCGCCCTTATCATTTCCGAATTTAGCCAAGTTAAATTTCATAGAAGCCTTGGTTTTTCCCTCTGCTTCAACTCCGCTCGGCGCAGGGGGATTTTTGCCGTTGTTATTCGACTCTGCGTTGAAGGGCGCTGAGTAATTCTTTGCTGTAGGGTTATTTACTTCATTAACAAGTCCTTCGTATGTAACGCCCTCGTCGCAGGATGAGGGGTCAATATCCGCGTTTGAAAGATCTGCGTCGGAATCTATTTTTACATATTCAAAGACTTCGTCGAGGTTTGTTTCCTGACCCTTTATAGTCGCGGTGCTGCCGTTCATTGTAATTTGCGCGACCTTTACAATAAGAATGTTGCCGTCGCCCAAGTCGCAGGAGAATATATCGCCCGATTTAAGCGATGACACGCTGCTGTCGGCGTTTTTAATTACATAGGTCCGTGTGTCATCGTTTGCAGAAACGACCCTGTTGCTCGCGCCGTTTGACTCGATTATTTTTGTATTATCGTCATAGACGGCAAAATTGTTTTTCTTGTCATTATCAAAATTCAGAACCTTTTCGCTATTAAAATCATCCGTCGACATTGCGAGCAGATCCTGAACCTCTTTAGTGTATGTAGGACAGCTAAACGCCGTGCACAGGGGGCGAAGGGTCTCAGCGTCGACGATATATGCCTTTAAATAAAAATATTGCGGCATGGTTTTTATGTCTATCGTTACGCTTGCCGTTTTATCGCCGGCTGAAATGTTTGCAGTGCCGCTTGCGAGCATTTTTTCTCCGTCATCCTCATATATCGCCACAATAAGAGCGGCGTCCTGCAAGGTTTCGAGAGATACCGTCGCGGTCTTGCCGCTTACCTCAACAGAGAAAACATTATATCCGCCGTTTTGCTCCTGCTGTTCGGTGGTATCGCCTATCGCATTCGCTACCATATTTCCGAATGAGTTGGTGCCGCTGATTTTCATATCGTCATTGACATTCGATACCGACGCGTTCTCTTGCGGGTCGGTCTCCTCCGCGCTTACGCTAATCGGAGTTGCACAAAATACGCCGAACGTCATCAATGCCGCCAAGAGCAGAGATATGACCCTTTTGCCGAATTTTGAACCTTTCATGATGATCCTCCTCAAATAAAAAAGTGCGCAGCCGAAGCCACGCATAAAAAATACATAGCTCCGCTTTATAGCCAAACAAAATTATTAACCGTCATTCAATACTTGTTAATGGAGTCTGTATTTTTACCTAAATAAAAACACACGCGAGAATGACTTATTATATAATTTTGCTTTGTAATATTTATTATACCAATTAATCAATATAAACGCAACATATCATTATACTTAATTGTTGATATGTCAAGTTCAAAGCTGTATCCGTCGAGTGCGGCGTCTGAAACTATTTCCGCGACTATTTCTCCGTATTCGTCATAAGGATCACTCACGCAGTAAAACAGGGGGATATTTGACGGGCGTACCGTTCTCCTGCATTTTTTTGAATACTCCTTTCTGTACCGTCGGCGTGTAGTCGGTATCAATAAAAGCTGCCTTTATCTAATACGCAAATTTGCATTAATTTTCGTAAAATCTGCTTGTTCTGCCTATCAAATTTGTGGTAAAATATGACTTAGATTATATTTTTGATAAAAGCAACGACGATACTGTTCGTTATCGGCGCATCAACGCTCATTTCGTTCGCGAAATGCAAAAACAACGACAAGCCCGCCGAAAATGCTCATGTACGGTAAGGAAGCAAGCAACCGAAAACAAGAGATAGACCGCCAGCACTACACTATTCCGAACCAA
>CANQEU010000038.1 GCA_947595635.1 uncultured Clostridia bacterium | reverse complement strand
CTGCTTGTCGATAAACCGATTTTGGCAGGCGAAAAATAAAGTTTTCGCCCGCCTTTTTTCAAAAGGCGGCGGTTTCCAAAGGCAGAGCCTTTGGTCGCAGCCGGCAGGCGGCGAAATTCCCCTGCGTTTCAAAGCGCAGGAGGGGCGAAAAACAGTCCGGTGGACTGTTTTTCGGTGGGGAACCCTCGCCGGGGGTTCCCCAAAAAGTGGAGTCTTTTTCAAATTTAATCAAGGCAAAAATACTTTTTCGACAGTCTGAAAAGAGGCGATAAACGCCTCTTTTTTTAGCTTACATCATATTTGCAAGGCGAGAATTTACCGCCTGTAAAAATTCCTCTGTGTTGAGCTTTTTCTTGTTTTCAAGCGTTGAAAGCAGATAAAGATCACCGGTCATCTCGCCGTCCTCTATTGTCTGTATAGTTGCCCTTTCAAGCTTGTCTGCAAAGCCGCACAATTCGGGGGTGTTGTCAAGCTCGCCTCTCTTTCTAAGAGCGCCTGTCCATGCAAACAGTGTAGCCACGCTGTTTGTTGAGGTTTCCTCGCCCTTGAGGTGCTTGTAATAATGTCTTTGAACAGTTCCGTGCGCAGCCTCATACTCATATACTCCGTCAGGAGAAACAAGCACGCTTGTCATCATAGCAAGACTGCCGAAGGCGGTCGCGACCATATCAGACATAACATCACCGTCATAATTTTTACAAGCCCATATATAGCCGCCGTTTGAACGCACTACTCTTGCCACAGCATCGTCTATAAGCGTATAGAAATACTCTATGCCGGCTGCTTCAAACTTCTCCTTATACTCGCTTTCAAATACCTCGTTAAAAATATCCTTAAAGCGGTGGTCATACTTTTTGCTTATTGTATCCTTTGTTGCAAACCATACGGTCTGCTTTGTGTCAAGCGCATAGTTAAAGCAGGAGCGGGCAAAGCTCTTTATGGATTTGTCTATATTGTGAAGACCCTGAATTATGCCGTCAGAATCAAAATTATGTATAAGAGTTCTTTCCTCTGTTCCGTCCGGCTTTGTTACGCAAAGCTCAGCCTTACTGCCGCCCTCTACTATCATTTCGGTATTTTTATAAACGTCGCCATAGGCATGACGGGCAATGCAGATAGGCTTTGTCCATGTCGGGATAAACGGCGTAATGCCCTTGACAAGAATAGGCGTTCTGAAAACGGTACCGTCGAGTATCGCACGTATAGTCCCGTTGGGCGACTTCCACATCTCCTTAAGGTTGTATTCCGTCATTCTTTCGGCGTTCGGAGTAATAGTCGCACATTTTACGGCCACACCGTATTTCTTTGTCGCCTCAGCGCTCTCAAAAGTAACCTTGTCGTCAGTTTCGTTTCTGTGTTCAAGACCAAGGTCATAATACTCCGTCTTTAAATCAACATACGGCTCGATGAGAATATCCTTTATCATCTTCCATATGATCCTTGTCATTTCGTCTCCGTCCATCTCAACAAGCGGAGTCTTCATTTGAATTTTGTCTGCCACTGAAAATCACTCCCTAATATTTTAAACAATCAATAATATGTCAAGAATTTGCCTTTGTGTAATTCAGCAGTCCGCCGGCAAGGATAATATCCCTTGTTCTGTCGGTAAGCTCACACTTGGCAATTATTTCTCTGCCGGTAGTTTTGTTTGTTATTACAATATCGTCTCCGGCCTTAACCGCCTGCTTTACATCGGGCATTGACAAAACATCGCCCTGCGATATTGCGTCATAATCGTCCTCATTCGCGAAGGTAAGCGGCAGAATGCCGGCATTAATCAGATTTGAACGGTGAATTCTCGCAAAGCTTTTTACAAGAACAGCCTTTACTCCGAGATAAAGCGGTGCAAGCGCTGCGTGCTCTCTTGAAGAGCCCTGTCCGTAGTTTGAACCGCCGACAACTATGCTCTTTCCAAGCGACTTTGCCCTTGACGGGAAATCCTTGTCGCATACTGTAAAGCAATGGTTTGAAATTGCCGGAATATTTGAACGAAGCGGAAGTATCTTTGCTCCGGCGGGCATAATATGGTCGGTTGTTATATTGTCGCCGACCTTGAGCGCGCATTCCGCCTCAATGCTGTCGGCAAGCGGCTCGGTTGCAGGGAACGGCTTTATATTCGGGCCTCTCAAAACCTCAACTCTGTCCATATCTTCAACAGCGGCAGGAGCCGCCACCATATTGTCGTTTATTAAAAACTCCTCCGGCATAACTATCTCCGGCTGCTCTCCGAGCGTAGTCGGGTCGCAGAATACTCCGGCAAGCGCGGACGCCGCCGCGGTTTCGGGCGATACAAGATAAATCTGACCGTCAGCCGTTCCGGAACGTCCCTCAAAGTTTCTGTTAAAGGTGCGCAGAGATATTCCCTTTGAATTAGGCGACTGACCCATTCCTATGCACGGTCCGCAGGCGCACTCAAGTATTCTCGCGCCGGCGGCGATAAGGTCGCCGAGAGCGCCGTTCAGGGCAAGCATATTATATACCTGCTTTGAGCCGGGCGCTATCGCAAGGCTCACGTTTTCGGCTATTGTCTTTCCCTTTAATATAGAAGCAACTATCATAAGATCTCTGTATGATGAATTTGTGCAGGAGCCTATACATATCTGGTCGACCTTTTTGCCGGCAAGCTCAGATATATTCTTTATGTTGTCAGGGCTGTGCGGACACGCGGCCATCGGCACAAGCGCGGAGAGGTCTATATCTATAACCTCGTCGTAAACAGCATCGTCGTCCGGCTTCTGCTCGCTCCAGTCGTCCTCTCTGCCCTGAGCCTTTAAAAACGCCTTTGTTATTTCATCGGACGGGAAAATCGACGTGGTCGCTCCAAGCTCCGCGCCCATATTTGTAATGGTAGCTCTTTCGGGTACGCTAAGCGTCTTTACGCCGTCGCCGCCGTATTCAATTATTTTTCCTACGCCGCCCTTAACGGACATAATTTTAAGCACCTCAAGTATAATGTCCTTTGCAGACACCCAAGGTCTTAATTTTCCCGTAAGATTTATTCTTACCATTTTCGGCATTGTGATATAATACGCTCCGCCGCCCATTGCAACGGCAACGTCCAATCCGCCGGCACCCATTGCAAGCATACCTATGCCGCCGCCTGTCGGCGTGTGGCTGTCAGAGCCTATAAGGGTTTTTCCCGGCTTGCCAAAGCGCTCAAGGTGAACCTGGTGGCAAATTCCGTTTCCGGGACGTGAAAAATAAATGCCGTGCTTTTTTGCAACCGACTGTATAAACCTGTGGTCGTCGGCGTTTTCAAAACCCGTCTGAAGGGTGTTGTGGTCAATATATGCTACGCTTTTTTCTGTCTTTACTCTTGGAACCCCCATAGCCTCAAATTCAAGATAAGCCATTGTTCCCGTTGCGTCCTGAGTAAGAGTTTGGTCTATTCTAAGTCCCACGTCGGTTCCTACCGTCATATCTCCGCTTAGAAGATGAGCTTTAATAATTTTTTGCGCCAAAGTCAAGCCCAAAAAAATCTCCTCCTTTTATGTCGTGCAAATTTTGTATTTATTATATAATATCATCTGTCAAAAGTCAACATTATGAATTATTGCCATATTTATTTTTCATCAATCAGAAAATATTAACAAGTTTTTAGGCATTATTTAAATAATTTTGCAGGATTTTATTTTTGTTTATTCATTTTATCGTTTGGTCTGTAAGTTGCCCGCGGCAATTATCGGCTAATGACGGTTTTTCTCTTGTTTAAGCCTTCTGCTTTTTTCCTCTATCAAAAATCCTGTCAACCTTTTTCATGGCAAAATCAAATATAAGCGCCAATATTACCGTTGCCGAAAACGAAAGTATAAAATAAACATACGGATGCGAATTATAGCTGAATACTTCCTTTAGTATTCGCATTGGAAGTCTTTGCAAAATATAAAGGCTGAACAGATGTGTTCCGAGGAACTGCAAAAATCCGTTATTAAACTGAATCTTCATAGTTATCAAAACAGCAGCCATAACGAACATCAGGCAGCACGCCTCAAATATCCATACGCTTGTTTTTTTGTATTTGTAGCAAAGCAAAAACATAGAAACAAATACCGACAGGGACGAAAAATATAGCAATGTATTTTTCATGAACACCTTTTCAAGCCTTACTCTTAGCAAAGAGTACCAAATGCCGAGCGAATAGCACAAAAATGTATTGTACCAATACGGCAGCTTGAAATTCATCATAACAGCTATATACGCAACAGAAAACACCGTTAAAACAGACGCGGCTATATACTTATTTTTTATTACTCTGAACGAGAGATAGGTAAGCAGGTATGATACGAGTATTGCGAGTATATACCAGTTTGAATTACCGACAGACTCCCAGCAGACGAATGAAAGAAGTATTTTTTCCAATCCGAAATTATTGCCAAACACAAGGCTTGCGATTACATAAAGGAGAACGGCTATTACAAAATGCAAATAAACCTTCGGAACTCTTTTCGTCGGTATGGTTCTGATATACCCCTTGCCCTTTTTTGATATTGACTCCATAATCCCATATCCCGAATAAAACAGGAACATAGTCACAAGCAATTGAGTTATCGCTTTGTCAAACGTAACAAAAAAGCTGTTGTAAGCTCCGGACAGTTTAATATACTGAGCATAGTGCCGAAAGAAAACAAATATTACAAATATTCCCTTTACGGCATTCGTTTTGTCAGGCGACATATAATCGTTAAAATATTCGTTTTCTCCCTTTATTTTACAGCCGACAAAGCAAAGGATAACCGATAGTGCCAAAACAACAGTCATAATTCGTTCTCCTTAATGATTTTCTGATTTAAAAATAAATACTTAAGGGCACGAAAAGCTCCGTGCCCTTTGTACTGCAATTTTCAATCGGAGCAGAACCCCGATAAGCTCGCCTGTTAAGGTCTGCGACCGGATTTATATAACTTACTTCGCAAGTCTTTCCTTTAAGGCCGCAAGCTGCTGCGCAAGCTTTTCCGGCAGCCTGTCGCCAAACTTCTTGTAAAATTCCTCGATGCCTTCCGCTTCCTTAGCCCACTTCTCGTTGTCAACATACAAAATATCCTCAAGAACCTTCTTGTCAATGTCAAGACCTTCTATGTTGATGTCGTCGGCATTCGGAACATATCCGATTGCTGTTTCCTTAGCGTCCGCCTTGCCCTCGCATCTCTTGATTATCCACTCAAGAACACGGAAGTTATCGCCGAATCCCGGCCAGAGGAAATGTCCCTCGTCGTCAAGACGGAACCAGTTTACGTTGAATATCTTAGGAGCCTTGTCGCCAAGGATCTCGCCCATTTCAAACCAATGTCCGAAATAGTCGCCCATATGATAGCCGCAGAACGGGAGCATTGCCATCGGGTCGCGGCGAACAACGCCTACCGCGCCTGTTGCGGCTGCTGTTGTTTCTGAAGCCATTATAGAGCCGACAAACACGCCGTTGTCCCAATCTCTTGACTGATATACAAGCGGAGTTGTCTGCGCACGCCTTCCGCCAAATATGATTGCCGAGATAGGCACGCCTGAAATGCTGTTAAATTCAGGGCTGATGCACGGGCAATTTTCGGCAGGGGCTGTAAAGCGGCTGTTTGGATGAGCGCCCTTTTCATCGGATGTTTGACCGTTCCACGGTTCACCCTTCCAGTTTGTTGCGTTTGCAGGAGGATTCTTGTCAAGTCCCTCCCACCATACGGTCATATCGTCGTTGTTAAGAGCTACGTTTGTAAATATAGTACCCTTTCTTGTTGAAGCAAGAGCATTCGGGTTTGATTTTTCGTTTGTTCCGGGCGCAACGCCAAAGAATCCGTTTTCAGGGTTGATTGCCCAAAGTCTGCCGTCGGGACCCTTGCGCATCCATGCTATATCGTCGCCAACGCACCAAACCTTGTATCCCTTTGCTCTGTATCCCTCAGGCGGAATAAGCATTGCAAGGTTTGTCTTGCCGCAAGCCGACGGGAAAGCCGCAGAAACATATTTTACCTCGCCCTGCGGATTTTCAATTCCGAGTATGAGCATATGCTCTGCCATCCACTGATCGTTTTTACCGAGATATGAAGCTATTCTAAGCGCAAAGCACTTCTTGCCGAGCAGAACATTTCCGCCGTATGCGGAGTTTACGGAAATAATATAGTTATCCTCCGGGAAATGGCAGATATATCTCTTTTCAGGGTCTATATCGCAGCAGGCGTGAAGTCCCTTTATCCAGTTTTCGCTGTCGCCGAGCACCTGCTCTACCTTTTCGCCTACGCGAGTCATTATTGACATATTAAGAACAACATAAATAGAATCAGTTACCTCATAGCCTATCTGTGCAAGCGGAGAGCCTACCGGCCCCATTGAGTAAGGAATAACATACATTGTCTTTCCCTTATAGCTGCCCCTTGCAATATCGAAGAGCATCTTATATGCTTCCTTTGGATCCTTCCAGTTATTCGTCGGCCCTGCGTCCTCTTCATTTCTTGAGCAGATAAAGGTTCTGTCCTCAACACGGGCAACATCGTTTACCTTCGTTCTGTGAAGATAGCAGTCGGGAAGCTTTTCTTCGTTAAGCTTGATAAGCTCACCTGTTGCGCAAGCCTGCTTGCGAAGCTCGTCGATCTGCTTTTGGGAACCGTCTATCCATACTACCTCATCGGGAGTAAGAAGGTTCTTCATCTCCTCAATCCATGCAAGAACAGATTTATTCGTTGTCATTATTTGTTTAGCCCCTTTCAATCAATTTATAATCTCGTTTTGCTATCATTATAATACATTTATTCTCAATAAGCAATGGGCAAATTGTTAATTTAATGTTATATTAATTTGCGATTTCAGGCAAAATGAATAATCAAATCAGCTTTCCTGCAAAATCATATAAAAGCAGAGCCGAAGCGCACAAACGCCCTCGGCTCTGCGAATAAAAATATTTTTCTTTATTATTTGTCGGTATTAACTGATTTATAGATTTCGATAAGGCTTGAACGCTTAACCATCTTGCCGTCATAAAAAACAAGCTCGTTTTCATCTCCCTCAAGTATCGAAGGGTCTATAGGATTTTCTTCAAGCTGCTTTTTCAAAAGGCTCTTGTAGTTCTCCTTTTCAGGCTCGTCCTTTAAATTCTTTTCCCGTTTTACAAGCAGGCTGTCGATTGCCGGGTAAAGAATTGCATTTATAAAATACGACACCGTCGCCGGAAGAACGAAAATCATAAGAATTATTATCGATACAACGGCTCCGATAAAATTGCCTGTTGCGGTGAACAAAAATGTCACTATCGCAACACAGCACGCGCAAGACAGCAGTGCGAGCAGGTTTTTCGGCAGCTCTCCGAGCGACATAAGCAGCGCGTTTTTATATACATATCTGAATTTTATATCAAGGGTAACCGTTATCAGCGGAACATAGAAAAGACAAAAAACAGATATTATTGATATTGCTATGCACAAGCCCAGAACCAAATACATAAAGCCGCTTACCTGACTTGCATTATAGTAGAACACAACGGCAAAATAATCTATCATCGCAACAAGATAGAATATAAGTCCGTGCAAAATGGAAAATTTAAAATTCTCTTTAACGCCCTTAAAGAAGGTTTTTATTCCCTTTACATTTTCCTTGCCGCTTGCAATATCCTTTGTGACCTTGCACAATCCGCAGTAAAACGGCATAAGCAGAAAAATAGGCAAAAAGCTTATAAATACAACAGCCGTAGTCAAATATTGTATAAGCCAGACTGCGGCAAGCACTATAACCATTGGTATTGCAAACATCATATTTGCGGCAACCAATGCCGGTATATTATGCAAATACCTTTGAAATATTCCCGAATATTTACCCTTACGTTTTTTCTTTTCCATTGCGCCAGTATATTCCTTTCTCGCCCTTTTGTTAAAAACAACGGGAATATTGTATCACAAATTTATGCAAATGTAAACATTTGCGAAAAAAACGCCGTAAAGAGCACATCGGTAACCGCCGCCGCCGCAGTAATTATCAAAATACCGCCGCTTTTTTGAAGAAAATTGAATATATCGGGCTTTTGTGCTTCGGAATATTTTTTCCTCGGAGAAAAAAGCAGCCACAGCTCGCGCGAAAAGCCGTAGGAGCGCTTGCTTTGCAAAAGCAGCGACAGCGAGGAAAGAAAAAGACCGGGAAGCATTACTATTACATAAAACACGGCGCCCTGAAATGAATACACCGAAAAAAGATAGCCGGCGCAAAGTCCGGCGCCGACGCCCTTTATGAATATTATGACAGGCAATCCTGCTCTGCCCCAAAGCGAAAGCCCAAGCAGCAAGGAGGATATGTAAAACAGAAAATATGCGCTCATAGACGCCTTAAAGCCCTCAAAAAGAGTTTGCTCCACCCTTGCCTTGAAATTACTTATAAAAATAAAATCAAGGCTGTTCAATGTCTGCTCATCACCGTACTGCGCAAAAATACAGCCGCAAATCAAACCGGCGAATAAAAACGAGGAAAGGAAAATCATCAATCCGTATTTTTTGAAGCAATATGAAAGCTCCTTTGGTATATTGCCTTTTCCATGCCTTGAAATAAAAAAAAGCCCCTTCATTTCATCATTCCTTTTGTTTTTACTAAAGGATATGAAATAAAGGGGGATAATATGAAAACTATTCTCCGGCAAGCTCTACAGCACGTTTTGTGCATGCGTCCATCGCTTTTTTTATCACCTGCTCCGTATCGTTTTCATAGAAAATATCAAGAGCCTTCAGCGTTGTTCCGCCGGGAGAGGACACTTTTTTTATGAGAGTTTCGGCGTCATCACCGCTGTTAAGCAGCATTTCCGCACTGCCCTTCATAGTAGCGCAGATAAGGCGCATTGCCGTTTCGCCGTCTATTCCCTGCTCTACCGCATAATCCTGCATCGCTTTCGCGAAAAGATAAAAATACGCCGGACTTGAACCGTTTACGGATATTACCGCATTCATCTCGTTTTCGCTTATAACAGCCGTTATTCCGCTGTTTTCAAAAAGTGATTTAACATATTCAAAATCCTCGTCGCTTACGTTGTCCGTTCTGCACAACGCTGTCGCGCCGCAGCCGAGCAGCAGCGGCGTATTCGGCATAACCCTGACGCACGGGCAGTTTGACGAAAGTCCCTTTTTTATGTATTCCGTGCTTATTCCTGCCGCTATTGATACTATAACCTTTTTATCGTCACATACGGTTTTAAGCTCGCTCAAGACCGTATCAAGCTGCTGCGGCTTTACAGCAAGAACAGTGTAATCACATTCCTTTAAAACGTCGGCGCCGCATCCGGCTGCCTTTATTCCTCTTTTTTCCATTGCCTTCAGCTTTTCACCGTCAACATCATAAACAACGAGTGTTTCCGGCTGCGCGCCGGCTGCAAGCATACCGTTTATTATTGCGCTTGCCATATTGCCTGCTCCGATAAATCCTGTTTTTTTATTCATTTTAATTCCTCCTGTGATAAAGCAAAAAATTTTATAATTCGCGCGATGAGCAATATCATCTCAATCTTTTGAACAGCTTTTTCCGCCACACGCTCACATACGCCCGAATGACCCTTGATAGGGCTATATCGTATATTACAAATATTAATATTCCGATTGCAAGGAATACCCATGGGAGGTAGATCCCGAATATATTAAAGCTTTCCTTCGGCACTCCGAGTATTAATATTGAAACAAAGAAAACGGCTATCATACACACGGAAAAGGAAAGTATCTTAAACGTCCAGCACAGCAGAGCGTCAAAGTGTTTTTCAAGCAGAGCCTTTAATATAGGGTAAAAACCGAAAAAGGCGACAAAGCAAAGCGCCATTTCCTTGTCTGCAACAATCATAAACGAAAGAAGCGAAACCGCAATATAAGCGCAAAACGCCCACCCCTTGCCGATTTCTATAACAAGAGGGATAAGCATTACTCCGGCAAGAGCAGGACAGGCGTAGGTTGCAGTCGGAACTATATATGAAATAAGCATTGATACAACCGCAAGAGCCGAAAAGACGCCTCCGAGCGCCATCTTATAGCTTGCTGAAAGATTTTTTTCGTTCATTGAATAACACCTGCGAAAAATATTAAGTAAGACCTGTGCAAAACAGCGGTTCGTCCGCATCGGAAAATATGCTCGGGATTTAGCGCAAGCGACAAATAACACCTCATCCGGCGGCGCTCATCGGCTATGCCTGCCGCATCTTGACATTCTCTAAAAATATTGCCTGATTAAGCCCTTATGCCGGTAAAGCGGCTTTAAAATAAAAAATCCTTGAGCGAACAAAAAGGGGAACACCGGTTCCCCATTTTAATAACACAATATTAAAGCAGCAGCCGTGCCGCCGCAAGACTGCTTTGACAAAATCGGCGGGAGATTTATCGACAAGACAAAGCAAAAGTTTATGTGCGCTTAATTATAAGCGGTCTGTTTTTAAAGGTGTGAAGCTGTATTTATTAACCCAGCCTTGCAAAAAGCTTAACAGCACGGGATAAGGTCGCCGCCCATACATTCGCAGCAGGTATCAGCACAGCAAAGCCCTGTGCAAATGTCACAGCCGCTGCACCCTCCTACGTTTTGCTGCGGCATACCGGCGTTATATCCTCCGTATGCTCCCGAACGTCTGCTCTGCGCGTAATTTAACGCCTGACGGTATTCCATATTAGACGGATCCATATTGCACGCCGTTTGGAAGCAGTTGTACGCCTCCTGCGTCCAGCCCTTTTTGAGCAGAACGGTACCCTTTAGAAAATTCCACTCCGCGTCTCTTCTTTCGGGCGGCACGCCGTCGAGTATCTGCTCGGCGTCGGCAACACGTCCGTTTTTTATCATTGTTCTTACATCATAGTATTTTGACGAGCCGGACGGGTTTGTATTGTAATATCCGCCGCTGTTTGCGCCGCTTCCTGTGCGTCGGGTGCTCATAATCGTATCGTAAGCCTCGTTTACTTCCTTCATTTTTTCAGAGGCAACGTCGGCAAGCGGAGAATCCGCATAGTTATCCGGATGATATTTTTTCGCAAGATTTCTGTATGCCGTTTTTATCTCTTCATCCGTTGCGTTCGGCGAAACTCCTAACACCTCATATGGATTGTTTACCATTTTAAAGCTCCTTTAAACAATCGTAATTTAATTCGGCGGCTATCTCTCAAACAGGCACGCCTGTTTGGATTTGCACCGATTTAAAATTTAAATCTTATTTTTATTTTTACTCTTTTCTGTTCGTTTATCAAACAACACATATTTTTGCATTGAGCTTATCCCAAGCGTCACAATGTTTTCAAGAATGCGCTGATTACCCTTAAGCTCAATAAGATTATATGCGTTTAAAAGCATGGACGCGGCCTCGTTTATTATGCCGTTTATCTGCTTCAGAATATTCCTGTCGTAATTTTCATCAAGCGAAAAATATAAGACAAAGGGATTAAAGCAGCCGCTTTTAATATCATCGTTTATATCGTCCGCGGCATCCATAAGATACACCCATTTTCCAAGGTAATATCCAAAGCTCTCAAGCACCCTGCGCTGAGCTTCATCGTCCGAGAGCATACCTGCAAGCTGCGACAACGCCTTAGCTGTGGGCTCTGCCGCACGGTCTATCGACTTACAGCCTTCGCTTTCTAAAGCAAGCTGTTCCTTAAGCATATTCTCAAAAATCAAATCATAGCTCCGATAGCCATATTTAATAAGCTTTTTCCGCCAACGCCCGGCAAACAGGCGTACAGGCTTTAATAAAATACGCCTAAGCAAGCTGCCGTCCGCAATCTCGTCCTCAAGCTTATAATAAAATGCCGCTGCCGAAAGAGCCGCAGCGTTTTCAAGAGAAATGCTCCTTGTGCTGCAATAATCGCATTTTTTTGTGGGGTTTACCTTGCATCTGCCCTTTTTATAGCTGTTACATTCCCCTTTTACAGACATCGACAAAATTGCAAAAAAGGTCGAATCATAGCTTAAGATAAGGCTTGCGGCAAAGCCGTAGCTTTTTCCAAGCTGCCTGCAAAGGCTGCAATACGCTGCCTTATAAGCGTCAAAATCTTTTATAAGCATTTCGGGCTTTTGCGGTCTTATATAGCCAAACAACGGCAATAGCTCCCCTTTTGCTCCAATTATCAAAGATTATTTTACAATATCTTTCAATCATATGAATTAACGATTTGTAAACTTTTGTAAACGGGATTGTCGGTTTCTATTTGAGCACAGTGGGACAGATAAGGCAAAAAAGAATAAGGCAAAAAAGAAAAAATGCCCTTGCAAATTGGCAGGAATATTTAATAACAAAAAAGCTTTTACGCTTGCTTTCAAAAGGCCGTTATAAAGACTAAAGCCTCCGATAACGCCGTAAAGACGTTATCGGAGACCCCATTATGCGCAGAGCTTCTTTTGCAGTCATTAATTATCTTAAATAACTCCGCCCCGCCGTTTTAAGCGAAGTGTTTTTTAATTTCAGCGGCACAGGCTTATATTTATCTCCTGCGAATAAATGCTTGTATTTTTTATTCCGCTGCAATCAGCTCGCCGTTTATAATTGTAAAGACATCCCACCATTCATCGTCAACATCACTTGGCACCTCAAATGTCACAGGCTGACTGCTGTCGGACATATAAACCTTTACTACAGCCCCCGAATTCTTTAGAGAGCCGCTGTTTGAAAATCTGTGTACCCTGTATGAATAGCTGCCTCCAACGTCGTTTATTGTAATGGTTTCCGGGCCGTAGCCGTTTGTATCGTCAACATCAAGCACCGCTATTTCATCGTCGCCCTCATTTGCGGTCGGCGACGTAAAGTCAACGCTTATAGCCGTGCCTTTGCTCGTTTCTCCGTTAAGATGAGAATCAAGGTCAAGCGGAGTTTCTCCCCATTCAAGCACTATTCTTATTTGTCCGTTTTTAAGCTTGGGGGTAATGCTGAAATCCAACATCACAGATACCGTTTCATCTGCCCTTACATTGAAATATTCGGTGTTGTATCCCTCCGCGCTAATCTCAAAGGTGTATTCGCCCTTGTCAAGCTCTACCGTATAAGAGCCGTCCTCCGCAGTCGTTTCCTGTATAATCTCGCCGATTATATTGTCAAAGCCGGAGCGAATCTCAATTAAAGCTCCGCTCACTAAATTTGCGTCGCTCACGTTTATTATCCGTCCGCTTACCGTGACCTTGTTTTCTGCCAAAAGCCTTTGAGTCGGGAATATAACATTGTATATTCCGTTCCCGGTCACGTTTCCGTTTTCATCACATTCAACTAATATTTCGCAGGTCAGATATTTAAATGAAAGGGTATATATATTATTGCCTGTATCCGTCGTAACCTTTACGTCAAAGACTCCGCGTTCCGTAAACTGTTCAAGTGTAATTCCGTTTTCGGCTCCCCTTAATAAGTCGTTGACATCGTCAAGGATTATTTCTGTAGGTCTTGCCTGAGGCGCAGGCTTTCCGCTTTCCTCATCGACTACTCCCTCTATATTCTCCTGATTATAATACCTGAACTTAGCGTTTAATCCAATATAACGAACAGTATAAACGCCGTTTTCAAAGCTTTCATTCTCTACAGTGTAATCTCTGCCGTATCTTTCATAATCCCAATCCGAAAACTCTCTTATAAGCTCATCGTTTATTATCTCCTGCGACGTGTTATTCTTTGGCGCGACCGACAGTCCCTTAGGCTCTGTTGCGTTGGTTTTTTCATACCTTTGCAAAAGCTCCTGCAAGGCATTTGAATTTAAAACCACCGGCAAGCCCTGCTTTAATATATCGACAGCCAAGTCGGCGCGATTGGTCGAATAATAGATATTCGCAAGCGATATATACGGCGTATCCTGCGTGTTATCGCATTCAATCGCCTTTTTATAATAAATTATAGCGTTGTCAAAGTCGTTGTCGGTATAAAATTCATCAGCCATTTGTATATACTCAAGATAAAGCTCGTTTCCGGAAGCAGGCTTTGAATCAATAAATAAAAGCGCCGTAAGACAGCATATAAGCAGCACTATAACGGGTATAAGAAAAATATATAATTTCTTTCTCATTGTATCCACCTCAAAAATCAAACTAATAAAAATAGAATTATCTCAACTAAAATCGCCGCAACAATAATCAGCATTATCGGAAAAAGAATTCCGTCGCCTCGGCTTTCATATCGTCTCCTGCGCCTATATTCCAAATGATTATCCGCGCTTGCAGAGGAATACCGCTTTTTGCTTGCCCCTTTAGCCGCGTAAAGGGTCGCTCCGTCCGAGCTCCGGCTGCTGTATCTTCGCTTTTCATACACGCTCCAGGTTTCAGCCTCGCCGGACTCAAATATATATCCGCAATAAATGCAGGTGTTGTTGTTTTCAGGAACTATATTTCTACAATTCGGACACATCATTTTCGTATTCCTCCCATTCTTTATTGTATTTTTTCAGCCACGACCCAAGAAAGATTTGAACCGCCGCGATTGCAGCAAGTCCTATTATTATGAGCGCCGCCCCAAGCACAAGGTATAAATCTCCGTCCATATGATCACCTCTTACCAAGCACTGCCGCAATATTTCTGATACAGCATTTTAAGCCTTTCAATATCGGTTCCGTTTTCCTGCGCTTTGTCGGAATGTCCGCCGTATTTATAAAGCTCTCTTGCCTTCTGACAGAACTCAGCCGTGCGCTCGTTTTTCGATTCGTCACCGAAAAACGCCATAAACATATAAAGCCGATAATCCTCCGGATATATTTTCGTCTGCGATTCAAGCAAATCTATCGCCTTCGGATAATTCCCCTTATATGAATATATAACCGCAAGATTTATACTGTCCTCTGCCGTCGGATAATAAGCAGTATTGATTTTTTGATATGTCATCTCAGCAATATCCAAAAAATCGTTTTTCCTGACCGACGGGCCGCTTTCGTATGTATTCATACAGGCAACGGCAAGCTTTCTCAGGTTTAATGCGTTTTCCTCCTGCTGTAAAGCCTTTTGATAAAAATCGGCCGCATTTTCATAATCCTGCATTTTTGAATATATATCGCCGTACAGCGAGTAAATCTCGCAGCGTTCACTTTCGTCAATGCTATCAAGCTCCACGCCGTCGAGCGCGCCGAGGGCGTTATCGTATTTCCCCTGATGATAATATATCACTGCGTCTACAACCCCCGACTTTATAAGGCCGGGACGCTTTTCGTTTACTTCATCTATTATTCCTCTTGCCTCGTCGTATCTTCCTTCCTCTGCCAACAGCATTATATAGTCGAGGTAACAGTCCTCCGGGTTTGGCACAAAATCAGCATATTCAAGCGCCTTGCCGTAATACAGCCCGGCATTTGTGTAATCGCCGTTCAAGTAGTAGCATTCGCCCATTGCGTGCAGTATCTGTGCTTTTAAATCATCCTTGAGCAGCGAATTGTATTTTGATGAATTTATTATCTCTCTGCCTGTATTTATTGCGTCCTCTGTTTTTCCCACATTATACGACTGCACAAAGCTTTCGTAGCGCTCGTTGTATTCATCCCTCAAATTCAGGTCGCTGCCGTAAACAACAAGTCCTATGCCGAACAGGATAATAATTCCGGCTATGATTGATGAAACCACCTGCAACAGCACATAGTTTTTATATCTTTTATCCTGCTTTTTAATATTGTCTATCGCCTCTGACAGCTTTTCGGCAGATTTAAATCGCTTGTCGATATCTCTTTCCATAGCTTTGCCGACAATTGAGATAAATGCGTCGGAATAAGGCAGAGAAAAGCTTGATATTTCCGGCTGCCGAGGGTTTCTTATATCCGGTACGCATCCCGTCATAAGATAGTAAAAGCTTGCGCCGAGGCTGTATATATCCGTGCGGCCGTCAAGCCTGTGTCTTGATGCGGTTCCGCTTGTTATGCTTAAATAATTTTCATACTGCTCCGGAGAGGAATAATTTAAGCTGAGCCCCTTTATGCCCGTATCACCGCCGAGCGATATACCGAAGTCAATTAAGCAAATGTTTCCGGATTCGGTCACAATTATATTCGCAGGCTTTATATCCGTATGGAGTATAGGCGGACGCTGCGAATGCAGATATTGCAGCACCTGACATAATTGCCTGAACCATTTGATTAATTGGCTTTCAGTAAAAGCGTAATTATTTTTTACATAGGTTGAAAGGTCACAGCCGCTTATGTAATCAATTATAGTGTATATATCATACCCGACCTGAATAAAATCATAGACCTGCGGCAGATACATATGGTGTAGACTTTTTAGAATATCGACCTCGTTTCGCAAAAGCGAAATATCCTTATAATCGCCCTTGAATTTTTTAAGAACAACATATTTCTCCAGACGCAGATGATACGCCAAAAATACTACGCCCATTCCGCCGCTGCCTATTTCGCCGAGAATTTTATATGTATTATCAATAATGCAGCCGTCATATAACATATTAATCCTCTTTCCTTAATGCTTGTGCGGCAACGCGCACCCTCCCTTTATAGGGAAGGCGCGCGTTTAAATCAGTTATTCAGCACTCTTGTCCCTTTTGCGCTTTTTAATAATTATGAATATTATCAATCCTATTGCCAATGCAAGCGTAGCTGACGACGCTATAACAAGCGGTATATTAGCAAAGAATCTTGTAAGGAATGTTGCGTTGAGCATGAAGTTGTTAACCGGGACTTTTGATACGTTTCCTGCTCTGTCAACCGCCTCTATTCTAAGACTTTGGCGATAGTCGGTTTGACCTGCCTGAAGCGTGAGCACTGCGTCATATCCGCCAAACTCCTTGCTCTCTTTTAGCTCGTAGTCCTTGTCCTTGCTAAGCTCCTTACCGTTTAACCAGATGCTCATATCATCAAAGTTTGTGTCAAAGCAGTTTATTGTAACCTGCTTTGTGCTCTCCTCGTAAAGCTTGTTTTCTTCAACGCCGTTTACACTTATTTCAGGCTTGGTCTTATCGACGGTAAAGCTTATTTCAAGCTTTCTGTCCTGTGATTTTACAGGTATCTGATTTGAGTTTGGAACCGTGTTTCCGCTGTCGTTTTTGTGTTCTACATCGTCATAGGAATTGAGCTGAACGGTGTATCTGTCCTCTTTTGCAAAATTCTTTGCAAAAATTGTGTATTCATAATTGCTCCATCCGCCGGTTGAGCCTACCTGCTTGGCGGTATAATCTTCCTTAGACTTTATCTTCTTCGTATTAACGTAAACCGACTGCTTGGACAACTGGTTGACATTGATCTCGTTGATTACAATGTCTTTTTCATGGTTTGTATAACCGCCCTTTATCAGCTTATTAGTGTAGCTTTCCTGCGCAATATAGGTGGAACCGAAGCGGTTTACAGAGAAGCTGATAAATCCGGGGCTCTCGTTGCCCGCCTTATCCGTTACCTTAACAGAGAGGCGGTAAATTCCGTCGTATTCGTCGGTGCTTCTTGGGAAGTCTGCATATGTTCTTACAATTCCTGTGTTATCCTTAGGCTCGTTTTTATATGAGAGAACCTCCGCAAGATCATCGTTCTTTGCGTTAATATCGGTGCGAACAAGAGAAACTGATAAATCCTCGTTTGCGTCTGAATAGTTGTTGTCAAAGATTTCTATTGACGGTGCTACGTCGTCGCCAAACGCACCTATCAGCTCATCAGGGTTGCTGATATCTATATTGTTCATTTTGAACCTTATCTCAGGCTTTGTTTTGTCGATATAGAAATCGTTAACCTTATACTGCTGTGCCCCGTTAAGCGCGAGATCATCAAAATCGACAGTGAAGTTATACTTGCCGTCTTTTGAGAACGTAATGGTTGCCGTATGCACATCGCCGGAGCTTGACCAGCCGGAAACCGACGGCGGTGTTGCACGAGTTACGTTATCTCCATCTGTTGCGTTTCTATCAACCTTCAAATAATCAACATCATCTGTGAAATTATGCTCTCTGATTGTTATTGTTGCCGTTCTTTCATCTTTGTAATAAGAGCCGTTCATATCAGAATTATTGTCGAAGGTGACGCTTATTTCAGGCTTGGTCTTGTCTATTGTAAACTTATCCTGCTCGTAAGACGCCGCCTTATTTTCGGCAAGATCCTTAACGGATATATCAAAGGTATAATCACCGTCGGCAGTATATTCTACTGTTGCAGTATGCTTGCTGTTGTCGGGATTATTTTCGTCATAGCTGTGGCTCCACGATGAAATTCTCGGCATTGTGTCGTCTGTGTTTGTAATCACCATATCAACGTAATTTTCCGCACTGCTGAAATTACGTTCGCTGACTGTAATAGTAGCCGTTCTGTCGGCGCTGAAGTATCTGACTCCGCCATATTCGTTTACTGCACGGTCGCCGTCGCTGTATTCAACGTCTATCACAGGCGCAACAGTGTCTATGCTGAAGTTGTCGGATTTTTCGCTCGTGTTGCCGGAGCGGTCGGTAAACTTTACATAAACCCTTATGTTGTTGCTTTCGTTCTTGACCTTTAATGTCGCCGTCATATTTGTTACAAGGTTATTATCAACACTTGTAAACGACCATAACATACCTGCCGGATCTGTTATTGACGAATACTCTCTGCCATAGCTGTTTTCAATGTCGATTACTATCGGTTCAGCCGCGCTTCCGTAATTACTTGCGGAGTCATAATCCGAAACGATATAGTATTCTATCTTGCTTATTCCGGAATGGTAGTCTGCAACGTCGATATTGAGGTCAATTGAATTTCTGTAAAGCTCTCTGCCGTCGGAATCCTTATAATCCGTCTGAGGTCTTCTGATATTTATGAACGCATTTGACGGATCGTTATGCAATGCCGAGTTTTCAACAATAGGCCCGTCAGGATTAACGCGGGCAGGGGCATTTTCAACATAATCGACCGGCTGTGCATATAGCTGACCCTTAAAGTTTTCCGGCACTATAACCGAGCCGTTCTTTGAGGTTGTATATGTAATACGAGTGCCGTCTGCTCCCTCAAGAGTCCAGTTTATGCTGCGCACGCCGCAGCCGCTGCCGTCGTTGCTGAGCACGGTGGCGTTTGTTGCCTGCGGGAAGTAATAGCCGTACTCCTCATTTGCAAACGGATTTCCGCTGTTTTCGCTCGTTTCCTGATTTTGAACCGGACTGAATCTGAAGCCTTCTATAACAGGGGCAGTTGTATCGATGTAAAACTCTTTGCTTGCAGACGAGCTCATTCCGCCGTTGCCCGTTACAGTAACCGAAAGAACATATCTGCCCTCATGACCGCCGTTTGTAATCTGCGGTATAAGCTCTGTATTGAGCACAACAGACCTTGAATTTATCTTAGAGTCGGGCTTTAACAGAGCGCCTCTGCCTGATGAAACAAGCGAGTTATCGAGCGTTCTCTTTCCCTCGGTTACCGCTGCGTTTGATACCCACGGGGAAATGTTCACATTTTCTCCGTCAGGGCCTGTGAGCGTTGCAGTCATCGAGTTGATTCCCGAAAGAGCGTCTGTGGCTGTTAGGGTTAGGGTTATATCATCGGAATACCACTCTATACCGTTTGCCTTGTAGGAATATGTGTTGCTGTTATTTGCTATTGTTATTTCGCTGAGCCTCGGCTTCTGCGTTGTAACAACGATTTCATCAATTCCCGAAGCGTCGCCGTTGTCAAGGCTTGCGTTGCTTTCCTTGTTAAACGGTATTTTTTCGGTCTTGTTGTCTACGTTGTCTATTGCCTGAAGCGTAAAATCATACTTGCTGTTATTTGTATTGCTTCCTACAGGCAGTCTGAACTGCTTTGTGTAGACAAGCTTGCCGTCAGGCGACTGTGTATCAAGCGTTAGCGCTTTTTCGGTTTTAATAGTGTTTCCGTTATTGGACTCAAGCTTGATGTCCTTCATCTCGGACGTCGGATTTGCGTCTGACGCCGTTACGGTCATCAATACATCGTTGTTTGAATAGATACCGAATGAGAGAATATTAAGCAGCTTATCTGCTAAGCTTTCCGCTCTTTCGTA
>CANQEU010000037.1 GCA_947595635.1 uncultured Clostridia bacterium | reverse complement strand
CCCCTTGCAACCCCAAAACCTGCCAGAGATCACAGGCGAATGATAGTTTTATATTGCTAACAGCAAATGATTTTAAAGAGGATAAAAAGCAATTAAGATTTTTATATGAGCGTAGACCTGCCTGCTGTTTTAATATTATGTTATATTAACTGGGGAGTTAACGCTCCCCCGTAACCCCCACTTACGCGTTTAAAGAATTATTATAATTTAAATCCGCTTTACGGGCATAAAAGCTTAATCAGGAAAAACACTTTTTAAGCATAAAAATCCCGTCGCAAATCAGCGTCGGGATTTTTTGTGGGACAACCTGCCGCCGAGCGGCATAAAATGTAAATGGGACAGGATACAAGGCGAAAAATATGAAATGAAAGATGGGGTGAAATTATGAAAATCAACTGGAAGGTAAGACTGCAAAGTCCGCAATTTTGGATTGGACTTATAGGGGTGATAATGTCGCCTATATTATCGTATCTCGGTCTGACCGGTTCCGACCTGACAAGCTGGGGCAGCGTGTGGGACGTAATAATGAGCTTTGTTTCCAATCCCTATTTGATAAGCACAGTATTGATGTCCGTGCTTGCTTTTGTCGGAATAATAACAGATCCCACCACAAAAGGAATACGAGACAGCGAGGATGCGTTGAACTATACTCGGAGAAAAGAAATTGAATTGATGGAAAAGGTTGAAAAGGAGCTTAAAGATAAGGATGAGAAAAATAAAGCTGAATGCGAAAAATAAGCCCTGCCTGCCGTTTGCTATGGGTAAGTGCAATAATATGGCTTTTAAGGGCATTAATGCTTTCAAAAATAATCGTTATAAAAAATGCTCAGGGAGGGGGAAAAGCCTTTCCCTGAGCCTGCTTTTAAATTCGGAGCTTTTTGCTTAATGAATTTTCTATGCTCGTTCTGCCTTGCTTTTGTTATTTTGCCGAGGCTTACAATGTCGGGATTGATTAATTAAAATTAGAAAAGTTTAGATAATAATTGTAGATGAAAATATTGATATTAAAGCATATTGGTGTGACAAATTCACACTCGTTTCTTGACATAGGGTTTTAAATTGATATAATATATATTGTTTGGTCTTTGTTATAACCCGGTTGCAGTGGCTTTGCGCGGATTTTTTACTGTGCGCGGTCTTGCGGCGGTTAAAAATAAGACGTATTCGGGATTATGAAAATGTATGAATGAAAGGATTTGGTTGTTATGGAAAAAAAGACATTTAAAGCGGAGTCGCAGCGACTTCTTGACCTTATGATCAATTCAATTTACACACATAAGGAGATTTTTCTAAGAGAGATTATTTCAAACGCAAACGACGCCATAGATAAGCTGCATTTTGTTTCGCTAACAGACGAAAAGGCAAGGAGCGTAATGGCTGAAGAGCCGTCAATAAACATATATACCGACAAGGACGCAAGAACGATAAGAGTTGTTGACGACGGCATTGGAATGAGCGAGCAGGAGCTTGAGGATAATCTTGGCACTATAGCCAAAAGCGGCTCGCTTCAATTTAAGCAGGAGCTTAAGGATGATGAGAAAACCGATATAATCGGGCAGTTCGGCGTTGGTTTTTATTCAGCCTTTATGGTGTCTGACGATGTAACGGTTATTACAAAAAGATATGACAGCGACGTTGCGTATAAATGGAATTCCGACGGAATAGACGGCTACACAATAGAAAGCTGCGAAAAGGACAAGATAGGAACAGAGATAATAATGCACCTTAAGGAGGACAGCGAGGACGAAAGCTACAGCGGCTATCTTGAGGAGTACAGGCTTAAAACTCTGATAAAAAAATACAGCGATTACATAAGGCATCCGATAATAATGGATGTAACAACCTCGGTAAACACCGCAAAGGATGACGAGGAGCCAAAGTGGGAGAGCGTTACAAGCCGTGAAACCGTAAACAGTATGGTGCCAATCTGGCAGAGGGCAAAGGGAGAGGTAACTGACGAGGAATGCAATTCTTATTACAAGGATGCTTTCGGCGGCTATAAGGACCCGATTGCCACAATACGCGTAAGCGCGGAGGGAGTAGTGTCATATAAAGCCATGCTCTTTATTCCCGGCGAGCTTCCGTACAATTATTATACAAGAGAATATAAAAGAGGGCTTCAGCTTTACTCAAACGGCGTTCTTATAATGGACAAATGCGAACAGCTTTTGCCGGAATATTTCGGCTTTGTAAAGGGCGTTGTAGATTCTCCCGACCTTTCTCTTAACATCTCCCGTGAGATTTTGCAGCATGACCGCCAGCTTTCGGTTATTGCAAAGAATATTGAGAAAAAGGTTAAAAACGAGCTGAAAAAGCTGCTTGATAACGATATTGAAAAATACAGCGGCTTCTGGAAAGACTTTGGCCGCCACATTAAATACGGTATTGCAAGCGATTTTGGCGCTCATAAGGACGCTCTTTCAGACCTGCTTGTTTATGCGTCATCAGATTCGGATAAGCTTACGACCCTTGACGCTTACGTTTCAAGAATGCCTGAGAGTCAGAAATATATTTACTACGCCTGCGGCGAAAATACCGCTAAGATCGCCTCGCTCCCACAGCTTGAGCTTTGCGCCGAAAAGGGATATGAAATACTTTATTTCACCGAGGACGTTGATGAATTTGTAGTTCAGAGCCTTGTTACATATAAGGATAAGCAGTTTAAATCAATTACCGCCGAGGACGCACAGCTGCAAAGTGATGAGGAAAAGAAGGAAACGGAGAAAAAGCAGGAGGACAGCAAGGATCTGCTTGAGTTTATAAAGGACAGCCTTAACGGAAAAATAGTAAAGGCAGTTATATCCGACAAGCTTAAAAGCAGTCCCGTATGTCTTTCAACCGAGGGTCCTGTTTCAATAGAAATGGAAAAGTATTTTGCGCAGATGCCGGGCGAGGCAGAAAATAAACCAAAAAGCGCAAGGGTGCTTGAGCTCAATCCTGATCACCCTGTATTTGAGGCGTTGAGTTCCGCTTATGAATGCGGCGACAAGGATAAGACCGCGAAATATGCAGAGATATTATACAGCCAGTCGCTTCTTATAGCAGGGCTTCCGATTGAGGACACAACGGCATACTGCGATCTTGTATGCTCACTTATGTAATCGAGCGGATAAAAGAGGAACGCTCCTGACCGAATATTCCGTATAAGCAGGTGATAGATATGGAAATTAGCCTTGGCACAGATAACATAACCGAGGACGAATACAAATTTATAATGACTGCATACGAGCTTATGACTATGGCGAAATGCAAGAGAATAAGCAGAGAGGTCAGGGAATTTGTTGCTCAACAGCTTAATGATATTCAAAACGAGCAGTGATGCTTTGCCGTATGAATTAAGAGCCTGTATTACTGTGCTTTATCGGGCTGTACATAAACATACTGCGGCTTTAAGAGCTTGCTTGCCGCTCAAAATCAATTTGCTCAAGGAAAGCGGTAATGGAGCGGTTGGGCAACGCGACTGTAATAAATTTAAATTAAAAAAATTTGCGGCGTCGATAATTATCTTATCGACGCCGCAATTTTAGTTATTCAGTAAAATCGTTTGATTAAATTTAATTAAAGCCTAAGCTTAATTAATTTTTAAAATTCCTGCAATATGCTTTTGAACCATTATTGCATCGCTTATGTTAACATAGCCGTTTTTGTCTGCATCGGCGGCAGTGAAGTCCTCGCCGCTAAGCGTAATTAAGCCTGCAATATGCTTCTGGATTTCAATTGCGTCGGCTAAGGTGATAGCTCCGTCGTTGTTTACATCGCCAAGAAGCCGCAGACGCGGTATTGGTTCGCCCTTTTTGACGATTTCACCGCAGCTGTTGCATACCTCGTTGCCTGTGAAGCCCTCTTTTTCCGTCGTTGGTTCAATTCGTCCTACTATTTTTGTTCCGCCAACGTGATTTTGAGGATTCTTTTCGCCGTACTCCGCACTGCATTCATCGCAGACCGCCTTGTCTTTACAGGTTGCGTTTCCGCCGCTGTGCTCGCCGTTGTTCCTTGTTTCCTCACAGTCTGTGCATGCCTGCCAGTGGAAATGCTCGTCGTGCTGCCATTCAAAGCTGTGCTCGTGCTGAATCATCTGGAAATCGCAGACAGTACACTTTCCGTCCACAAATTCGTGATTTTGGCTTACTACCTTTCCGCATTTGGTGCAGGAGTGCCAGTGATGGGTGTTGTCGGTTTCGTAATCGCCAAAGCTGTGTTCTTCATAGTTTTCTTGGTTTCCGCAGCTGCATTGATCCCAATGGTGCGTGTCGTCGTACAGCTTTTCATCAAAAACGTGCTGATGCTCCGGCTGAAGTTTGTCAAGTATAACGCCGGGCTTTAGTATTGTATCGCAGTCAACGCAGACGAGATTTCCCGAAAAGCCTTCATTTTCCGTTGTTGGAGCAACATAACCCCTTACCTCGGAATTTCCTGTGTGATTGTCCGGATTTTTGCTGCCGTAGGAGCTTGCGCATACAACGCAAACGGCTGCGTTCTTACAGGTTGCCTCTCCGCCGGAATGGATCGTTTCGCTGCTTTCTTCGTTACATCCGGCGTTTTGACATTTTTGACGGTGTCCTGTTTCACTTGTTATATAGTCTCCGCCAAAATTGTGCTCGGCGGCGCCCGGTTCAATTTCGTAGCTGCAAATTCCGCAGATTATAGGAGTTGTGCAGTTGCCGTCGTCCTCTACTTTTTGGTGCTCCTCACGGAATACCTGCTTACAGTCGATATTCTGGCATTCTTTATAGTGACCCTGCGCGTCAGATTTCCAAACGGAGGACCAGTTGTGCTCGTCCTCGGCGGCAACTAAAATATGCTTGCAATCCTGACAATATACAGCTGTTTTACAGTCGCCGTCGTCAACAGGGTTATGATTATTGATTTCGCCCTTTTGCTCGCATCCCGGATTTGTGCATACGCGCCAATGCTCCGTATCGCTGAAGAGCAGATCGTCGCCCCATACATGATTAGGATATGCCTCTGTCATAACATAGCCGCATACCTTACAGTCAATTTCGGTCGTGCAGTCATTGTCGATGTCGTTTTCGTCAATGTCATGAGGAATAACGGCGTTAGTGTGCTTGCAGTTTTTGCACTGCTGCCAATGTCCCTGCGGGCCGCTCTTCATCTCAAATTCATGGTCCTTAACGTCTTTGCGCTCACCGCAGATTTCGCATTGCTTCCAGCATCTTGCGTCATCGACCATATCCTTCCACTGGTGGCTGCATTGCTCAGGAATCGGCGGAATCTCCTCTCCGGGGGTTATTACGGTTTTACAGCCCTTGCAGATAAGGTCGCCGGTGTAGCCGTGCTCGGTCTGCGTCGCGGGCTTTTCATTGATTAGCTCGGTTTCAACGTGATTTTGCAGATTAAGCTCGCCGTAATGCAGGTGGCATTCGTCGCAAACAGCCTGCGTAACGCAGGTGGCTTTTCCGCCGCTGTGATTGCCGGCTCTTTCGGTGATATTGCAGTTATCGTTCTGGCACTGCTTGTAATGTCCCTGCTCGTCGCCGTATATAGGCGAATCCGTATAGTTGTGGCGCTGCTCGCCGATCATTCCTACATATCCGCAGATAACGCAGGAAACAAGGGTGGTGCAGTTGTGGTCGTCGTCAAAATTATGATATCCTTTTGCGGTCGTTTGATTGCATCCCTCGTTTGTGCATACTTGCCAATGCTGACCGACTGTGTATGTGTATTTTTCACTGAAGGCGTGTTTGGTGGCCTCTGCCAAAACCTTCTGGCAATCTAAGCATTTAAGCTCGGTTTCGCAGTTATGGTCGTCTTTTACATTATGCGGCACCTTTTGAGTTTTTACCGTGCAGTTAGGATGCGTGCATACCTGCCAGTGGAAATTATCGTCCGATTCATATTTCCATTCGTGAGCTTCATATTCGGAATCTGACTTTGCGTTGCATATCGTGCAAATAGAGGTGTTTGTGCAGTCGTAAGAGCTGTCCTCCGGGCGCGAATGGGTTTCGCGCTCTGTTGTAAACGTACAGCCGACTGACGTGCATTCTCTCCAGTGTGCCTCGCCGTCCGACTTGTAATCGCTCAATACGTGATTTTCCTTTGCAGGAATTGTATGACCGCAGCGCTTGCACTGTGACTGAATTGTGCAGTCGTGGTTGTCTGAATAGTCGTGACCGAGGGCAGGAATAGTCCAGCGGTATTTTTCAGGCTGATTTTCCATTCCGCAGTTGAGGCATTTAAAGCCCGAATAGCCGACCGAGTCGCAGCTTGGCTCAACAACGGTCACACGCGACGACCATACATGAACGGCCGGAATTGACATTGTGACCTTAGTGCCGCAGTTGTAATCGCAGCTTCTCTCTTGTGTACCCGGTATTCCGTTTTGGCAGTCCGCCGGTTTAACTGTTTTCCATTCTCCAAGGTGATGAGCCGTGGCTTTAACCGTATTTACATTTCGTACAGCACCGCAAGTTGAGCATTCATCCCAAGTTGAACCGGCTTCCGTGCAGGTGGGATCATGCTTTTTAGACTCCCAATTGTGCTGTTCGCCTTCAACATAATCCTCGCTGTAGCTTATTTGGATAAATCCGCATTCCTTACAGGTTTTAAGCGTCATATTGCCCTGACCGCCGCACTTTGACATATCAACAGTCTTTTCGCTGTCGTCAAAAGAGTGACCCTTTGCCGGGTTGTCAGCGTCGTTTTTATCGTATTGATAATATGGCTTTTTGCAGGTTTTACAGGTATATACAGTCGTTTCTCTGCCGGGCTGAATGCAGTTTGCGTCATAATGACTGCCCTGTCTGCCGCCAAGCATGTGCCCGATTATAATTTGCTTGATCTCGGTATTATCTGCAGTATCCTTAACTGTAATTTTTACAGAACCCAATACGTCCGAAAGATCAAGCTCATAGCTTCCGCCGCTGATGTCTTCTGTCTTTTCATCATCATAAGTTTTGATTGTTACGCTTGCAAGGTTTTCGCCCTCGTCGGTTATTGTAACAGTTGGCACCTCGCAGTAATACAGATTTTCATAAACATATTCATCTGCAGGCGTTACGGTGATAACAGGCCTTGTCAGATCGACCGAGTCAGCCTGAAGGTATTGTGGCGCATCTTCAACGGATTCATAAATCTGCTCGCAATCTGCGTTATGAACGTGGAGATGCTCTGCGCTTCCATCACACTCTGCGTCAGGAGTAATACTCTCTGCTGATACAGAAAGCACTAAAGCGTTAGAGAACAGCAGTGCAGCGCAAAGGATAAGGGAAATCAATCTTCCCTTTTTGCGTAGGCTTTTCATTAGTTTCATCCTTTCTTGATTAAAATTTGAATAAATTGGACGCTGTAGTTGCTTAGGCAAATACTGCTTACATATATGAAAAATAGCGGATGTTCCGCTTTTTTCCGAAAGAAAAGGGAAGGGTATGTTCCGGCACGTTGAGCCGTGCTATGCGTTTGTCAAAATGATAAGAAAAATATAAAAGTATATTGACATAATTTACAATAAGATTATATCATAAGGCAAATTTTTAGTCAATTAATATATGTAAATTTATGCTGGAATTTCAGGAATAAATTTCAGAAAATGAATAGCCGCAAAATGTATCGGCACAAGAGCAAGGCAGGCGTAACTCGGTAAAGGTGATGTTTTAGAGAGCTTTTTAAAAAATAGATTTATCTGAAGACTTTGGCGGCATTTACTAAATAGGTAATTATCGTCTGTAAAAAAACGGTGTTTTTAATTTGAAACACCGTTTTTTATTTTGCGATAATTTTTGAATACAAATATTCAATTGAGCAATATACCTTCTATAATTATAGACAAGAACAGTTGTTCGATAAAGCCGCTTATTGATGAGCTTTAAATTATTTAATCGGAGGTAAGAAAATGAATTACATCGAATGGGCAAATGAATATCAGACCGAGGCGGACAAGCTTAAGCTAAAGCTTAACGGGCTTAAAAAGGAGTTAAGGGAAAAGCAGAGCGAACACAGCGACGGCATTAGAGCGTTGACGCACAGGATCGCCGTATTATATTCAATGTATCTTGACTGCAAGCATATTGCGGCAATATTAAGGCAAAGGGGAGAAGGGGAAAATGGCAAAGAGATTGTCGCTTGACGACTTTACGCTGTCAGCCGCCGGATTTAAGGCGTATAACGAGGGCGGCAGCAATCGCGCCGATATTCGCAGAATGAAGAAATTTATAAACGAGGCTGTAAAAATTGAGCTTACAGAAAAGCAGAGGAGGTATCTTACGGAATATTATGTTGAGGGAAAAAAGATGAGAGAGATAGCCGAGGATTACGGGGTGTGCGAGTCGAATATTTCTAAAACAATAAAACGGGCTGTCAGCAAGCTGAAAGCCCGTGCCGTATATCTTGATATGAATTAATTATAGCTCAAAATCCTTTGGGTCGTATTTTGGCAGAAGAGGAGATGCCTTTGGAGCTCTGAGCAGCGGATTATATTTAAATGAGCGGCATTTTCCGTCTGTTATTTCCTTTTTTCTTGAGCATATCAAAACGCCGTTTCCGCCGTCGATGCAATTGTCGCAATATTCGCATGATGGGGAAATATTGTTGCCGAAAAGCTTTTTAAACATAAAACCAGTCCTTGATCGTCATTATCTGCTTGTATTATAACATTTTTCAATTTATAATGTAAAGTGAAAAAGAAAAATGGAGTGATTGATTTGAAATTTAAAAGTGCGGTAATGAGCTTAAACGACAGCGGCGCCGCGCCGTATCTCACATATAATTCCTTGTCTGAAATCCCTTTTATTAATCATGCCTTTTCAACAAGGCTCGGAGGAGTGAGCAAAGGGGAGTTTTCGTCAATGAACCTTAGCTTTGGCAGAGGGGACGACGATGAAAATGTGATAGAAAATTACCGCAGACTTTGTGAAAGCGCCGGCTTTAAATATGAGGAGCTGACTGCGTCAGCTCAGGATCATCATACCTTTGTGCGCTGTGTTGGTAAGGAAAACAGAGGGGTAGGTATATACAAGCCGCGGGATATGCAAAGCGTAGACGCGCTTGTTACAAATGAAAGCGGAGTGACGCTTGTAACGTATTTTGCCGACTGCACGCCGCTGTTTTTTGTCGATATAAAAAAGCGTGTTATAGCGCTTGCTCATGCCGGCTGGAGAGGGACTGCCGCAAAAATCGGCGAAGAGGTAGTAAGGACGATGAAGGAAAAATACGGCTGTGACGCTTCGGACATAAAATGTGCGATAGGGCCTGCCATTTCAAAATGCTGCTACGAGGTGGACGAAAGCTGCTGCAAGCATTTTAAGGCTTTAAAGGAGCTTGAAACGGAAAAATTTATTTTTCCCAAAGGCGGCGGAAAATATATGCTTGATTTGCTTGAAGCAAACAGACAGATACTTGTTAAATCGGGAATACCGGAGGAAAACATAACGGTAAGCGATGTTTGCACCTGCTGCAACAGTGAGCTTTTGTGGTCGCACAGGGCGACCGGAGGAAAAAGAGGCGGAATGGCGGCTTTTATGTGCATAAAATGATAAAACGAGGGCAGTTTAGTTAAGCTGCTCTCTTTTTTTTAGCTTTTAACGGCTGTGAAGCGAGCCGAGGCGGGAAGTATGGCTTTATGAGGTTATAGATTTATGCCTTGCCGCGCTGCGCCCCTCATGCGGCGGCTGCGCCGCCGCCTTCTCCGGCGGAGAAGCAGTCGGCGAAGCCGACTGATGAGGGGCGCGCAGGCTCAGAATAAGCCTAATGATTTAAACAAAAGCACAGCCAGCAGTATCGGCGCGATGAATTTTATCATCACGATGTAAAGTCTTTTTCTGCCCATTTTTATTCCCGTTTTCTCCACCTCGTCTATAACCGTTTTCGGCTTAACTATCCAGCCTATCAAAATGCAGGTGATTATGGCGACAATAGGCATAAGAAGATTGTTGCTTATGTAATCCATAATATCAAGAATCTGCGCGTTGTTGCCGTTTGTAAGCGGCAAAACAAAATATAATATGTTGTAGCCGAAGCATACAAGCAAGCCGGCGGCAAGCGCAATAGCAGTCACTATGACTGTAGCCTTGGTTCTTGAAAGCCTGAATTTATCAATAAACGAAGACACTATAGCCTCCATAATGGAAATTGCGCTTGTCAAGGCGGCAAAAAGCACCATAGCAAAAAACAGCGTGCCAAGAATGTTCCCGATAAATCCCATTTTTTCAAATACTCTCGGCAAGGTCACAAACATAAGCTCCGGGCCTGAAGCTGCCATTCCCTCCGCGCCTGTAAATGTATAAACGGCCGGGATTATCATAACGCCGGCAAGAAACGCGACCGCCGTATCAAAAATTTCTATCTGGTTTATAGACCGTTTTAAATTCGCGTCGTCCTTAACATAAGAGCCGTAGGTTATCATAATTCCCATTGCGACGCTTAGGCTGAAAAACAGCTGTCCCATAGCGTCAACAAGAACGGTTAAAAAGCTTTGAATGCTCATACCGTCAAAGCGAGGTATTATATAAACTCCAAGACCCTCAATGCCGGTTCTTGTAATGCCGCTTTCGTCGGTGTGGCTTATGGTAAGGGAAAAAACGGATATTATAATTACGAATAAAAGCAAAACGGGCATTAAAATTTTAGAAAACGCTTCAATGCCCTTGTTTACTCCTCTTAAAACTATGAATGCGACCGCACCGAGGAAAATAAGCATCGTTATAACAGGCTCTGTCTGACCGGAGATAAAGCCGTTAAAGTATCCGCTCTCGGCGGCTTGCGTTCCTCCGCCGGTTATATATAAACCAAAATATTTTACGACCCAGCCGCCTATTGCGCAGTAATACGGCAATATTATCACCGGGACAACACAGGCGATAACGCCTATCCAGCCGAATTTCCTGCTCAATGCGCCATAAGCCGTAAGAGGGCTCAGCTTTGTGCGCCTGCCTATGGATATTTCCGATATAAGCAGTGTAAAGCCGAAGGTCAGCGCAAGAATTATGTAAACAACAAGAAACATTCCGCCGCCGTCCTTGGCGGCAAGATACGGAAATCTCCATATGTTGCCAAGACCCACAGCGCTTCCTGCCGCCGCCAGCACAAAGCCTATAGATCCTGAAAAAGAGGTGCGTTTCACCCTTTTGTTCATATAATGTACCTCCCGAAATTAATTCATCTTTAAAATAAATTATAATAATTATATCCTGAAAATCAATACTTGCTTCAAGTCAGCCGTTCACATACAGGGATTTACATCTCAAAGCTTTCCTTCAGCCTTTCAAGAAGCGCCTTTGCAATCGGAGTGAAAACCTGATATTTTTTCCATATAAGATACATTTTAGTTTCAAGCGTAGGGTAAAGCGGACGGAAAACAAGACCGCTGTCCGGCCCGGTGTCTATAAGATTTTCAAGTGTAAGAAGATAACCGAGTCCTTCTTTTACAAATAGAGAACCGTTGTAAGACAGTCTGAACGAGCCCTCAAGACGCATATTTTCCATTTTTCCTCCGCAAAAGCGCGGAATGTCGTTTTGCCAGCTTTGCTCCGAGCAGAATAAAGGAAGCCCCTCAAGGTCGTCTGCTCTTATAACGCTTTTATCCGCAAGAGGACAATCGCATGGCATAACAAGCCCCCAAATATCCGCATGGGGAAAGACAAGATAATTATACTTTGAACCGCTCGGCTCCTCCGCAAGCACCGCAAAGTCTATTACTCCCTTGTCGAGCTTTTCGGTAACAAGCTCCGTGTCGCCGCTTGTTATGTGATAACGCAGCCTCGGATAAGTCTGCTTTAATCGTTTGATTTCCCTTGCCAAATATCTTATCTGATACGACTCAGCCAGCCCAAAATAAATATCTCCGCCGGTAAGACTGTCAAGCTCGGTAAATTCGCTTGTAATTTTGTCTGCCATTTTTATAAGATCCTCGGCTCGTTTTCTTAGCAATATACCCTCATCGGTAAGCTCTATACTGAAGCTGCGCCTTTTAAACAGCTTTTTTCCAAGCTCCTCCTCAAGTGCTTTTATCTGTTTCGACAGCGTCGGCTGTGTAACATGCAGTATCTCGGAGGCTCTCGTCATATTTTCCTCTCTTGCCACGGCAAGAAAGTATCTCAACGTCCTCATTTCCATAGCTATTCTCCTTTGTGATATTCCAAAAAAGAATATCACGATATAAATTATAACTATTAGCGGAGAAAAAAGCAATATAGTATAATAATTTCAAACGGAAAGTTCGGGGGCGGTAATACGGAGGATATAACGCAAAATCTAATTGACGCAGGCTGCGAAGCGGAAAATGTGTATTGCATATCTCGGCTGTATAAGGAGCATAAGTTAAACGAGGCTGCGGCGCGGCTGCGCATACACAGGTGCAGACTGATGGAGCAGCTGCATATGAGTCAGGAAAGAGTCGATTGCCTTGATTTCTTGCTCAGGCGTATAAATGCGGAGGCAAAAAACGAAAAGCCACAAAAAAATTAAACCTTAAAACATATGAAAGGATGAAGCGTAAAATGACAAGCAATGAACAGCTAAAGCTCACAGAGGAATGGGATAAGACGTTCAAAAAGAGCGATATGGTAAATCACAAAAAGGTAACATTTGCAAACAGATACGGAATCACGCTGGCGGCTGATATGTACGAGCCGAAAAATGCGCAGGGAAGGCTTGCGGCTATTGCCGTATGCGGGCCGTTTGGCGCAGTAAAGGAGCAGGCGGCGGGCATTTATGCGCAGACTATGGCGGAGCGCGGATTTATAACGATTGCGTTCGAAAGCGGAGGAATGCCGAGATATATGGCGTCGCCGGACATAAATACAGAGGACTTTCAGGCGGCAGTGGATTTTCTTTCCGTTCAGGAGAACATCGACCCGGAGAAAATAGGCGTAATAGGCATATGCGGCTGGGGCGGAATGGCTCTGAACGCGGCCGCTATCGACACGAGAATAAAGGCGACGGTCACATCGACAATGTATGATATGAGCAGGGTGAACGCCAAGGGCTATTTTGATGCGGACGACAGCCCCGAAAAGCGTCACGAGATGAGGAAAGCCCTGAATGCACAGCGCACTGCGGACTTTAAAAGCGGAGAATACGAGCTTGGCGGCGGAGTAGTCGACCCTCTGCCGGAGGACGCGCCATTCTTCGTAAAGGATTATTATGATTATTATAAAACAGAAAGAGGCTATCACGCGCGTTCGTTAAATTCAAACGGAGGCTGGAACAAAATAGGCTGTATGTCGTTTTTAAATCAGCCCATACTCTGCTACAGCGATGAAATACGCAGCGCTGTATTGATGCTTCACGGTGAAAAGGCTCATTCGTGCTATTTCAGCGCGGACGCATTTAAAAAGCTAAAGGGCGACAACAAGGATTTAATGATAATTCCAAACGCGGTTCATACGGACCTTTACGACGGCGGCGGAAAGAATGCAATACCGTTTGACAAAATAGAGGCTTTCTTCAAAGCGAATTTAAAATAAAGGCGTGCCTATATTTAACTTATCCGATAGGCTGCCGTATCTTAATAAAAAATGCCGGAACAGACGTCTGCTCCGGCATTACTTGTTTATTATTTTTTAAATCTGCGCTTTAATTTCCAGCCCATATATTTCTGCATGGCTGTGTATGACCAAATAAAGCATTTATACTTGAATTTGCTCAAAGGATAATCAAGCTCGCCGATGTATTCCTCAAAACTATCGTTGCAGTACCCCGATTTAAACAGATAAAGACCGTCGCTTGGGTCTTTTCTGATAATTCCGCCCATATCATAAACAGAGCATCCGCTTTCAATCGCCCAGCTTATAAGATTGTACTGCATAAAGGCGTTTGGACAAAGGTTCCTAAGCTGATTTGTGCTTCCTGAGTGATAATAGTACATCCTTCCGCCGTAATTCATTCCGACCGAAGCCGATAACCATGTATCGTCCTTTTTTATAAGGTATAAGCGAGCCTCGTCGCGGCTGAAATTTTGAAAAATCTTTTCAAAAAACTCACGCGGCTTGTATGTTATTGCGTCTCTTTCGCCTGTAACGGCAAGAATATCCATAAAAACATCAAGACTTTCCTTTGAGTGATCCTCAATAATCGTAAGCTCCGACCTTAATGATTTATTAATATCACGCCTTGTACGCGTCTTAAAGCTCTTCATAAGCTCGTCCATTGTTTTGCCCTCGGTGCTGAAGCTCATGGTCTTTCTTGACATAACAAGGTCGCGCTTTGTATAGCCCCTGCCTCTTACATTAAAGCCTGCTTTTGTAAAGGTTTGGGTAAGCTCGTCGCTGTATTCCCATGCAGGGTCAAAGCGAACGGCGAACGCCTTGTGCTTTTTTACAAGCGGCTTCATCTCGTTAATAATTCTCAAAAGGATTTCCGGCGTGTGCTCCGTTACTATCGGCCCTCTGTTTACATATAAAAGTGAATATCCCATAACAATGGGTCTTACATAAACCGTGGCGGCGGCAGTTATTTTTTCGCCGTCCTCCAAAGTGACGAAATATGCCTTTAGGCTGTCGTGAACCTTTGACCACCTCGGATCCTGGATAAAATGTGTGTTCTTTCCTGACGCTGTAAACGCCTGATATTCGCTTAGCTTTTTCTTGTCATTCGGGTCGATAATAGGCATATTTTATGCTCTCCTTTTATATTGAGTTAATTCTTTTTTTGAAATTTATACCCTTGAAAGTGTATCATTATTCTTATTTTTTGTCAACCAAATAAATCCATACCGTACGCATACCGTACGGCGTTTCTTTTAAGAGGGCTGTTTTTTTTAAGCGCAAATCATAAGACTTGCCGCCTGTGTTGCCGTCCGGCGGCGGTTGAAGTTTTTAAATAAATGTAGTAAAATATACTTTGACAATTATATTTCTCGGAGGAATATATGGCTGCATTTACCGAAAAAGCTATAAAGCTGTCTTTTATGAAGCTGCTCAACGATAAACCGATAAATAAAATAACTGTTAAGGATATTGTTGAGGACTGCGGCATAAACAGAAATACATTTTATTATCATTTTGACGATATTCCGTCGCTGCTGCAAGAGGTTCTGATTGATGAGGTGAATAACCTGCTTCAGAATCAGTCTGAAATCAATTCGATTTACGATTGCCTGATAAGCGCAATAGATTTTGCGCTTCAAAACAAGAGAGCAATGCTTCATATTTACAACTCCGCTAATCGTGAGCTGTTCGAGCAGTACCTTAACAACGTAACCTGTATAGCCGTTAAAAAATTTATCGAATACGCCTGTGCGGAATACAGCATAAGCAGCTCCGATAGGGACGCTATCATCATATATTATAAATGCCTGTTGATTGGATTTGTCATCGACTGGCTGACAACCGGTATGAACTATGACCTTAGAATAAAAATAAAGCGAATATGCGAACTGTATGACGGTTCTATGGAAACAGCCTTTAAAAGAGCCTCACAGCCACAGCAGCGGTCTTCATAAAATATTTTTGCAGATAAATTAAATTTTAAAACTGCGTTTTGCTAATGCTTTGTCAAAAAACAGTTTATTTACAAGCTTATATATTTATATATTTGCTCCAATTTCATACATTTTTTTATCCGTGTCTAAAAACAAGACACGGATTTTATTATGTCTGTTGTATTGCTTTTTGAACTTTAATAAAATTAAATGAAAGCTTATGCTTTCATCGGAAGCCTCTGACTCTCCGATAATTCAGCCGAAAGCCAAAAAAGAACTTCGGCTAAAGGGGGAATATACGGGAATGAAATTCGGAAAAATTATCGTGAAAAGCCGTGTTGCTATCGCTGTTTTAGCCTTGGTGCTTTTAATACCGTCTTTTTTCGGAATGATTTTCACACGTGTAAACTACGATATGCTCAACTATCTGCCCGATTCGCTTGATACTATCAAGGGGCAGGAATATTTGCTTGAGGATTTTGACAAGGGCGCTTTTTCGTTTTTGATATTCGAGGGCGCATCGGAAAAGGATATAATCGAGGCTGAAGAAAAAATCAAGAAAATAGACCACGTTGCGACCGTGCTTTGGTATGACGATCTTCTTGACGTATCGGTGCCGATGGAAATGCTGCCCGATAAGGTTTATTCGGCCTTCAATTCCGGTGACGCAACGCTTATGGCTGTTTTCTTTGACTCATCAAGCTCCTCGGACGAAACTATGGACGCGATAACGCAGATACGCTCGGTCGCAAACGGACAATGCCTTGTATCCGGCATATCGGCTATGGTTACGGATTTAAAAAATCTGTGTGAATCCGAGGAAGCTATTTACGTTGCTATAGCCGTAGCGCTTGCGCTTGCCGCAATGATAATTTTTATGGACAACTGGATAATTCCTCTTGTTTTTCTTGCAAGCATAGGCGTGTCGATTCTTTTAAATCTCGGTTCTAATATTTTCCTTGGAGAAATTTCATACATAACTAAGGCGCTTTCGGCTGTACTGCAGCTTGCCGTTACAATGGACTATTCTATCTTCCTGTGGCACAGCTATGAGGAGCAGAAGAGCAAATATCCTGACCATCGGGAGGCAATGGCTTGCGCGATAAAGGAGACCGTCCGATCGGTGCTCGGCAGCTCCATAACTACAGTCGCGGGCTTTATAGCGTTGTGCTTTATGACCTTTACGCTTGGCAGAGATTTGGGAATAGTTATGGCAAAGGGCGTTATTCTCGGTGTTATCGGCTGTATAACGGTATTGCCTGCGTTTATTCTCATTTTGGATAAACCGCTTGAAAGGACAATGCACAAATCGCTTATTCCGCCTGTAAAAAAGCTGGCGGCAGGCATAGTTAAGATTTTTCCCGTGTTTTTAATTCTGTTCGCCGCTATTGTTTATCCGGCGTTTTACGGCTACAGCAGCACCAACGACGAGGTGTATTACGACCTTTCGCAAAGTCTTCCGTCGGATATGGAAAATGTTATCGCCAACACAAAGCTCAAAGATGAGTTTGGTATGGGCGCTACCCATATGATACTGATCGACTCCTCGGTAACGTCTAAGGACATAAGAAAAATGAGCTCCGAAATGGAAAAGGTTGACGGTGTTAATATGGTTTTGGGGCTTGAAAGCATAGTAGGCCCTATGATACCGGATGAAATTATCCCTGACTCTGTAAGAAGCGTGCTTGAGAGTGACAGATGGAAAATGATGGTAGTAAGCTCCGAATACAAAACAGCCTCAAACGAAATAGCAAGGCAGATGAGCGAGCTGAACTCAATAATCGACAAGTATGATGAAAAGGGACTTTTGATTGGAGAAGCGGCTTGTACCGGAGATTTGATAGACATAACCTCGGTCGATTTTCAAACGGTTAATATGATTTCGATAATTGCTATATTTGTCATTATTGCTGTTGTTGAAAAGAGCATAAGCCTGCCGGTTATCCTTGTTGCCGTAATTGAGCTTGCAATCTTTATAAATCTTGGGCTTCCGCATTACCTCGGCGAGCAGCTGCCGTTTATAGCGCCGATTTGCATAAGCACAATACAGCTTGGCGCGACAGTCGATTATGCAATTCTTATGACAACAAGATATAAAAAGGAGCGAAGTCTCGGAAATAGCAAGCGAGGCTCAATATTAACGGCGCTTGAAACCTCTATTCCGTCAATTATAGTAAGCGCTATGGGATTGTTCGCCGCGACCGTAGGCGTTTCGATTTACTCGGATGTGGATATGATAGCCTCTCTTTGCGCTCTTATGGCAAGAGGAGCAATTATAAGTATGTTCTGCGTAATTCTTATCCTGCCGGCAATGTTTATGCTGTTTGATAAGGTAATAAGCTATACGACAATTGGCTTTAAGCCAAAAAAGATAATGGAGGCATCTGAAAATGATTAATGCAAATAAAAGCTGTGTTTCAAGGATTTTATCAGCCGCAATAGCATTTACGATAGTGTGCTGCGGCATATCGACAGTATCATACTCCGCCGGAGCGCACAGCAGCGCTCTTACAGAAGCAAAAAGCAGCGGTGATGTATCAAGGCAGGAGCCAAATGTTTCAACTACCTCGGAGGATAAGGGGCTTTGCAAAAACGAAACCGTTTATGTAATTGCAGACGCCGACGGCACGCCCTCGAAGGTTATAGTAAGCGATTGGATAAAAAATTCCGACGCAGCCGAAAGCTTTAAGGATGTTTCAACGCTCAGCGGTATTGAAAATATCAAGGGCGACGAATCGTACACGGTGGACGAAAGCAATATGTACGAGTGGCAGGCAAAGGGCAGTGATATTTACTATCAAGGCACGAGCAGCAAAAAGCTGCCTGTAGGCTTAAAAATCACATATAAGCTTGACGGAAAGCAAATCTCCGCCGACAAGCTTGCCGGAAAAAGCGGAAGCCTTAATATACGCTTCGACTATGACAACAGACAGTTTGAAAAGGTTAAAATTGACGGCAAAGAGGAAAAAATCTATGTTCCTTTTGTAATGCTTACAGGTATGATACTTGATAACGATAATTTCCGCAATGTCAGTGTATCAAACGGCAAAATAATCAACGACGGGGCAAGAACATACGCAATCGGCTTTGCTCTTCCGGGACTTCAGGAAAGCCTCGGAATAGACAGCGAGGATTTTGAAATTCCGTCTTATGTCGAGTTCAACGCCGACGTAAAGGATTTTTCACTGAGCACTACGCTTACCCTTGCCGCAAACGATATGTTCAGCAATATAGATTTTTCCGAAATTGATAAAAAGACCGACGAGCTTTCAAGCTCGATGAACAAGCTTCAAGATTCCTGCGATATGCTTATAGACGGTTCATCTCAGCTTTATGACGGAATAAGCACGCTGCTTGACAAATCGGGCGAGCTCGTAAGCGGAATTGAGCAGATATACGACGGAGCAGGCAAAATTAACGATGGAGCCATAGACCTCAACAGCGGAGCCAAGGCGCTGTCGGACGGTTCAAAGGAGCTTGACAACGGCGTTTCTAAGCTTAACGACGGCGCGGCGACCCTTAACAGCGGAGCGGCGTCTCTTTCAGACGGAGCGGCTCAGGTGAACAACGGCGTTTCGGAGCTGAAAGGCTATATAACGGAATTGTCATCGGGATTAAACACGCTTTCGGCGAACAGTACAGCGCTTGTTCAGGGAGCGGAAACGGTATTCGGTACGCTTCTCTCCGCTGCCGACTCTCAAATCGCTGCCGCAGGACTTAAAGCCGATAAGCTGACGGTGAACAATTACGGATCTGTGCTTAAATCGCTGACAGATTCTTTGAGCGACAGCAACGCACAGGCACTTGCATACAAAACCGCGCTTGAAACGGTGACAGACACCGTGGAAGCTCAGCGCAGCGTAATTGCCGAAGCTGTGGAGGCGGCTGTAAGAGAGCAGGTAACACAGGGAGTGCTTGCGGCGGCAGGCTACTCAATGACAGCGGAGCAGTATGAGGCGGCAATCTCATCGGGCGCTATCCCGGAGGAGGTTCAGCTGAAGGTAACGCAGGCTGTATCGGCGCAAATGAGCTCGGAGGAAATAAAAGCGACCGTCAGCGCAAAAACCGAGGAACAGATAAATTCCATAATTGAAACAAATATGGCAAGCGATGAGGTTCAGGGTAAAATTGCAACAGCGGTTCAAACGGCAAAATCGGGGAGAGAATCCTTGACAGCGCTTAAAAAACAGCTTGACAGCTACAATGAATTTTATTCAGGAATCAAGACGTATACAGCAGGCGTTGACCGGGCGACCGGCGGCGCAAAGCAAATCCTCGCCGGAACCGACACGCTTAAAAACGGTACGGCGGCGCTTGTTGACGGCAGCGGTCAGCTAAAAAGCGGGGCAGGTGCTCTTGCCGGCGGCACAGCCGAGCTTAAATCGGGTTCAAAGGAGCTTGTTGACGGCACGGGTGAATTATACGACGGCACAGGTACTCTGAAAAGCGGAACGCAATCGCTGTTTGACGGCGTATCAAGCTTAAAGAGCGGAGCGTCAGCCCTTATTTCCGGAGTCGGCGAGCTTAGCGACGGCTCAATGCAGCTTACAGACGGCATTAAGCAATTTAAGGAGGAAGGAATACAGAAGCTTTCGGAGGTTGTAAACGGCGGATTAAAATCCCTTATAAGCAGATTAAAGGCGATAAGCAGGGTTTCGTCAAATTACAAATCATTCAGCGGAATAAGCGACGAAATGAACGGCAAAGTAGATTTTATTTACAAAACGGCTTCAATCGAAAAATAAGTCTTATTATCACAATATCACATATCGGCTTATTTTCACTTATTGAATTTTTCCTTACTAATACGCCCGTCGGCATACTTATAAAAAATAAAAGGATAAATATATAAAAGAAGATGCGAGCATATTAAATGCCCGCATCTTTTTTACGGTAAAGCTGATGTATAAATTTTCCGCGCCCTGTCGGGTCATTAAAGGGTGTTACGCAAGAGAAGCGTTTTTTTATTTCTGAGAGCAAGCCCGATACTGCTAAGAAAGCTCTTGAACGGTATTTTTTTAAGTGATATAATGAATCTGTAATTTTATCGCTGTGGCAAATTAAAGCGCGGCGGAAAGGAAGAGATAATATGAAGCATAGGTTTATGAGGGCCGCCGTGAGCTTGCTCGCCGCAGTGCTAACTTTGGCGTATCCTCTGTCGGCGGTCGCCGTATCAGAGCCGGAGCAGATCGCGGAAGAAACGGAAAAGACGGAGAATACGGAAGGCGTATTTTCAAGCGGAGATAATTCGGACTTGATAGCGCCGATAAACGAGGACTTTATCGAATATTTTGAGAATCCGGACAGCCGCGGCGGAGCAGAGCCTTCGCCGCTCGATCTTGACTATCTTACGGACAGCTACGCCGACAGCAGTCTTTCGGCTCCCGAAGCGCTGCCCGAAAGCTATGACCTCAGGGATTACGGCAGGGTGACCAGAGTAAGAAATCAGGGCATGTACGGAACTTGCTGGGCGTTTGCGACGCTTGCATCCGCGGCCTCGAGCGTTTTAGAGCAGTTCCCCACAACTACGTTTGCTCCGGGTCATCTCGACTGGTTTTCGTTTGTAGGCGACGCCGACGCTGAGATGTATCAATATAAATATGATACGCTGCCGAATGAATCCGTATTTAATTTTGGAGGGAACAACACTACCGCAGTGGGCACTCTTTCGGCGTGGAAAGGCCCCGTAAGCTCGGAAACTTTGCCGTATAGCACGATAACGGAATACGGCGAGGATTTTTCGTCGCTTGAGAATATGCGTTACGAAGCGGATTATCATCTTCAGGACGCGTTCTTTCTTCCGGTAGATTCAAACGGAGGCATA
>CANQEU010000036.1 GCA_947595635.1 uncultured Clostridia bacterium | reverse complement strand
TATTTATTATGCAAGGGGCAAGCCCCTTGCAACCCCAATGCCTGCCAAAGATTACAGGCGAATGATAGTTTTATATTTCTAATAACAAATAATAAAGGCGAAGCCTTTCGGCTCCGCCCGTTTTTGTTTTATCAGCCCTTTGGTTTTCCGCAGTTTTGGCAGAATTTTCCGGTATTCTCCGTGCCGCATTCGCAAGTCCATTTGCCATTATCAGGCTTTGGCTTGCCGCAGTTTTGACAGAACTTGCCGGTGTTCTCCGTGCCGCACTCGCAAGTCCACTTGCCGTTGTCAGGCTTCGGCTTGCCGCAGTTTTGGCAGAATTTGCTTGTGTTCTCCGCGCCGCATTCGCATTTCCATGCTCCCGGCTGAGGCTGTGCCTGCTGCGGCTGTTGGGCTTGCTGCACCTGCTGTGGCTGCTGAGCCGCCTGCTGTTGGTATCCGCTTAAAATATTCGCTCCTTGGTTCATCGCCATTCCAACGCCAAGGAAGCCTGCCATACTGCCGCCTTCGTTTTTGCCGGCGTTCATCATGGCTTGGCCTGCCGCGGTTGCGAGATATGCCGCCTGCTGTGACGGATCCGATACCGCCGAAGCCTGCATCGCGATTTCGTTTCTCTTGTCGATGAGCTTCTGCGACTGCTCGTCGTATGTCGGAGCGGAAACAGCAACCGAGAACAAATCCATTCCTCTGTTCTGCTGCCATAGCGTGTCAAGAGCGGTCTGCATATATTTGCTAAGCTCGTCGCTCTTAGACGTAATAAAGCGAATACTCTCGCCCTTAGCGGAGAGCTCTCCTATCGACGTGCTAAGCGCCGTGAGGAACTCGCCGTTATACTGGGCGGCTATGTCGCTGTAATCTACTTTTTTATTGCCTGTTACGGCTTCCTTTGGAATTACATTTTCATAAAAGAGCAGCGGATTTGTAACGATTATGGAGTAAACGCCGTGAACCTTAAGGCGAAGCTCCGCATTATAAAAGCTGTCAAAATAGTTGAGCGGATTCGGCGTGCCGAATTTGATACCCTTTATCTCCTGTAGGTTTATGTAGTAGGCGCGCTGTGTTTGCGGAGTGGAGCCGCCAAACTTAATTCTTGTCCAAACGTCCTTAAGACTGTCTTTAAACTGACCGTTGAACAATGACGGCGCGGAGGAATTTTGCACCTGAAAATATCCCGGCTCCGCCGTATAGTCGACAACGCGGCCTCCGTCAACAAGAATCATCATTTGATTGTCATACACCTGTATTATCGAGCCGTTGCTGATGATGCCGTCCGAGCCGTACTGATTGTTGTTTGAACGCGGCGCTACCGCCGGCGCAAAAACGGTTGTATCTCCCATAGCCGACGGCTGATACGCCTCAAGAGTCTGCTCCCTAACGGCTCCGCCGATTGCGCCCGTTACCATTTTAATAAGTCCCATTTTCTTACTCCTTTACCATTTTTTGGTTTAAGTTTATTTAGCCTGCTTTAACATTGCGGCACCGATTATGCCGGCGTCGTTGCCGAGCGTTGCCGCACAGATCGTCGTCTGCTTGTCGTTGTGCTTAGTGTATCTTTCCTTCTCAACGTAGGCTCTGAGCGGAGCAAGCAGGGTTTCGCCCTCGTGACTAATGCCTCCGCCAATGCTTAGAACATCGGGCTGGAAGATGTTTATCGCGTTTACAATACCGCAGCCGAGATATTTTATATATTTGTCAATAACTGCCGCGCCGGTCGCGTCGCCGTTTCGCATAGCGTCAAATGCGGTGATACCGTTGACCTTAGAAATATCGCCGTCGAGCATTTTAAGCATATAAGACGAGTCGGCACGCTCGCTGAGTATTGCCTCTTTAGTCATATTTATCAGACCTGTAGCGGAGGCATATGCCTCCCAGCAGCCCTTTCTGCCGCAGTTGCAATCTCTGCCGTCGACAACGATAACCATATGGCCCATTTCAGCGCCCGCGTAATTTGAGCCGCTGTAAATTTCGCCGTTTATAATTATACCGGCGCCAACGCCCGTGCCAAGCGTAATTGTAATAGAATTATTCGCGCCCTTAGCCGAGCCTGCGAGAAATTCGCCGTAGGCGGCCGCGTTAGCGTCGTTTTCGATATGGATTTTTTTGCCTATGCGCTCGCTCATCATATCGGCAAGCTCCCAGTTATGGAAGAACAGGTTAGTCGAATACTCAACAATTCCCGTAACGGGATTGATAGCGCCGGGCACGCCGATGCCGATGTCCTTAATGTCGTCCAATTTGATGCCTGCTTTTTTAACGACCTCCTTACACAGCTCCGCCATAGAATCGCAGATCTCCGTTTCGGGTCTTGGGACGGCGGTTTTACAGCTTGCCTTAGCGACAATTTCATATTTTCCGTTTACAATTCCGGCGACAATATTTGTTCCGCCGAGGTCAATTCCGAGATGATACATATAAACAGTCCTTTCTTTGAGCTTGGTATTTTATCATATGCAACGTCCGTTTGATTATATACAAACAAATTATAACACACCTGCCAATTATAATAAAGGAAGAAAAACGAAAAAATACATTTTTGTTTATATTTCATAAATTTAGCATATCTCTTTATGTGCAACTGCATATATATTGGAAGAGGAAAAGCCGACAGCAGTGAAGCCGCCGGCAGGAACGGTATTTTATTTTCGGCGGCATTTTGCCGGCTGTTTTACGGCTGACGAAACGGCACTCCGAGAAATTCGGTCACAGAAAGAGCGAGATTCTCGGCAATTTCGCCTATGTTTTCTCTTATCCACTGCGCGTCCTGTCTGTTGTCGTGATAAGCGACCTCAATAAGCACGGCAGGGGCTTTTGTTTTGTTCAGCTCCGCAAGGGAGGTGGTAGACACCGCTCGTACCTTATTAGGGTCGGGGTAAATCGTTTTAAAGTTACTTGCGATAATATCGGCTGCCTGCTTGCCCTTTGAGCTTCCGGCATAGTAATATACATCGGTTCCCATAAGCTTGCCGGAGAGGCTTTCGGGCGCGGCGTTCGAGTGAAGGGCAAGATGAAGGTCATAATTGCCCTCGTTTGAAAGGGCAATGGCTCTGCCGAGGCTTTCGTCGGGGTTATTGCGGTTTACGCTTATTCCGCTCGCGAGCAGGTATGGGATAAGCTCGTCGGCGACGAGATTCATATAATATTCCTCGTTGCCGCCGTCGACATATGGGTTAAACTCCTGAGTTGAGGGACTGATAAAAACGGATGGCAAAAAATCATCTCCAAATACTTTGATATAACATAATATTCACGGAAAAAAATTTTGACACAGGATAGGGGAGGGGGGATTAAATAAAATTACAAATTTTCTATTTACAAACAGGGCAAAATATGGTATTTTATATATAGAAACGATTATGATTATCGTTTTTAGACGTACTTTGAAAATGAGGCGCGAGATGAAAAGATTAAATTTCAGCAAAAAGCGCGACGCGGTGCTTAAAGTGCTATGCTCGACAAAAACACATCCGACCGCTGAATGGATATACGCTCAACTAAAGCAGGAATATCCCGATTTCAGTCTTGGGACGGTATATCGCAATTTGGCGCTGTTCAAGAAACAGGGTTTGGTTGTTGCCGTAGCCAATGTAAACGGTCAGGAGCGGTATGACGGAGTGACAGCAAGCCACTCGCACTTTGTGTGCAAGAGGTGCGGCTCGGTTTTTGATGTTGAAGCGCCGGGTGCTGATTTTGAATTGGACAGCCGAATAGCAAGGCGATACGGCTGTGAGGTTGAGCGCCACAATCTGTGCTTTTACGGCACCTGCTCACGGTGCAGGCAAGAGGAAGAGAGCGGTGAGCAGACAAAAAATGTATCAGTGTAAAATTTCTGATAAATTAAAAAAGAGAAAAGTGAGGAGATCAAAATGAAAAAATTTGTATGCCAGGTATGCGGATATGTATACGAGGGCGAAACAGCGCCGGAGTATTGCCCACAGTGCAAAGCGCCGGCAGAGAAGTTCAAGGAGGCAGCGTCGGCAGGAAGCTATGCAACCGTGCACGAGGTAGGAGCGGCACAGGGTGTTGACAGCGAGATATATGAGGGCTTGCAGGCAAACTTTAACGGAGAATGCACAGAGGTCGGAATGTATCTTGCAATGGCGAGGGTAGCCGACAGAGAGGGCTTTCCTGAGATTTCGGCGGCGTTCACAAAGTACGCTTTTGAAGAAGCCGAGCACGCCGCAAAATTTGCCGAGCTGCTTGGAGAGGTTGTAACCGACAGCACCGAAAAAAACCTTCAGATGAGAGCCGAAGCCGAGGCAGGCGCTTGCGAAGGAAAATTTAAGCTTGCGAAGAAAGCAAAGGCGCTCAACTACGACGCAATCCACGACACGGTGCACGAGATGGCAAAGGACGAGGCAAGGCACGGAGCAGGCTTTGCAGGGCTGTTGAAGAGATATTTTGGCAAATAAGGGTATTTCTTTATAATTATTTTTTAAGGGGGAGCGTCAGCTCCCCCTTTTCTCGCGCGAAGAATTTGTTTGATATAGTTTTTTATTTCGCAAAGCGAATTTATAGTAAAAATAATTTTTTTAGCAAGCAGGTGGGGGGTTACGGGGGAGCGTCAGCTCCCCCGTTTAAATCCTAATTAAAAAGTAGCAGCGTTGCCGGCGCAAGTCGGTAGCGCTGCGGGCATAGTCTGCCTGCGGTCAAAAGGCACTTTTTGCCTATGCTATCCTTGAACCGCAGTCGGCGCTGCTGCGCAGCGGGACTGCTGCTTAAGTTTCTATTTTTTGCAGGAGGAGCTTCGCTCCTCCTGCACCTCATCATTCTCGCACAATGATTTTGCTTGATATAGTTTTTTATTTCGCAAAGCGAATTTATAGTAAAAATAATTTTTTGATTTATTTTGTTTTAAATCATTTGCTGTTAGCAATATAAAACTATCATTCGCCTGTAATCTCTGGCAGGCTTTGGGGTTGCAAGGGGCGTTAGCCCCTTGCATAACAAACTAATATAAAGCAGCAGGCAGGTCGACGCAAGGCGGTCTGCCTGCGGTCAACGAGAGCCTCGTTAAAAAACGTTTTTGCCTATCCAATCCTTGGACCGCAGTCGGCGCTGCTGCGCAGCGGGACTGCTGCTTAAGTTTCTATTTTTTGCAGGAGAAGCTTCGCTTCTCCTGCACCTCATCATTCTCGCACAATGATTTTGCTTGATATAGTTTTTTATTTCGCAAAGCGAATTTATAGTAAAAATAATTTTTTGAGCAAGCAGGTGGGGGGTTACGGGGGAGCGTCAGCTCCCCCGTTTAAAATCCAATTTTAAAGCAGCAGCGTTGCCGGCGCAAGTCGGCAGCGCTGCGGTCATAGTCTCCTGCGGTCAAAAGGAGCAAAACTAAATTTTATTTTAAATTAAAGCTTTTATGCTTTGAAAAATAAGATTTATAATCCTACTTCGCCCTCATGCCGGGCAGGCACTTTCTTTCCCTCGTGGGAAAGAAAGCAAAGGACGTTTAAGGGAAAGGGCTACGGCGCCCTTCCCCTTAAAAATCCCCAACCCCCAGCCAAAGGGAGAACCCTTTGCAAACCCCGCTGGTTCTTTCCGCTATACACCATTTGTTAAAATTATCTGACGTTCCGCTTCCACCCGCGATTAACGGTTCAATGTTTAACCTTTCGTTTGCTTGCGCAAAAGTCGCCCCGAAACATTTTATTTCGTTCGGAAGCATCTCTCGTTTAAGGGATATTTACTTTCAAGCTTTTGCTTGTTTTGGAGCGTTTGCGCTCGGCATTCCGCCGAGTGAGGGGAGATAGATTAAAAAAACAAAACCTTCATATGGCATACAAACATATGGCATATACAAAATGCAAGGGCAGGGGACTGCGCCCCTGCCCTTGCGAAAGTTCACGATTTTGTCGTGCAATTATTCAGATTTTAATTTCGTGGAAATACAAACAGCAAAATTTGAATTTCAAAAGTTTAAGCTGTGGAAATTAAGCCTCTTCTTTTTTGCTCTTTCTTGAGCGAATGAAGAAGAATGCAGCTCCGCCGATGAGGGCAAGACCAACAACCGTGAAGATTATTGTGCCCATGCCGCCTGTAAACGGAAGATCAGTCGTCGGTGGGTTAAGAACAGCCGTTTGTGTATTATAGGTACCAGCACCAACAGTAACCTGAATTAATCCTGAAACTAACTGATGTCCTGTCGGAGCCTTAGTCTCTACGATATAATATGTGCCGTAAGCTAAGCCTCTAACAGCCAAATTGAACGTCGATGCTGCAGCTGAAGTGGTAATATCAGCTTTACCATTTGTGCCATCATAATAATATGTAGATGTTTCGCCATCGTCCTTTTTAAACTTAAGCGGCTGTGCGTCCTCTTTAAGCTTTCCGCCTTCAACATCCGTTTCCCTATAAACATTGAACACAGCACCGGAAAGAAGAGCCTTGGTATTGCTGTCCTGCTTTGCAACTCTAAATCCACCTGTATTAATTCTTACCGTATTAGAAGTTTGCGGATTATCGTCTACAGAGAATGTTGCAGTATTGTCAATATTGCCGGTTACTTGAGCTTTTTCATTAATAGAACCATAGATGTAAACTACAAGATAAGGTGTTTTGCTTGTATCCGACCAAGTAAATGCAGTAGTTTCATTCTTAATATTTGTATTATCAAGTTGTAGTTTAATTGTTTGATCTGAGCTTTGATCCGTATATGAAGAAGGATCTAATTCATGCTCATCGCCGTCAGTACCCATTTTACCGTAAACCTTGAATTTAGGATCACCTAATGTAATTCCGGCAGGAAGTGTATCTTCGAATACATATGTACTCTCATCTTGGCCGGCAATCGTAGCAGGGAGGTTTACTGCAATTCTGTATACAACTTCTTCGCCAAGGTCATATGTTCTGTTGGCAGCAGTAGTAGTACCTGTTACATATTTATTACCGCCATGCTCCTTAACCTGCTTTGTAGGAGTAGGAACAGTACCGTTGTTGATCTGGAGTGCATATCCGCCTGCTACAGACTCTTCAAATGTATTGCTGGTCAAGTTATATGAGGCATAATCTACACTATTTGCATCGGTAAAGGAAGCGCCCTCAGACTCCATTTTAGTACCGGCCTCGCTCTGAAGAGTTTTGTTTACGAGGAAATATGTTTTACCTTTGTTACTATTAGTCAAAGGATGCGGAGTAGAAGACAAATCGCCTTCTTCTGAACCAACCTTACGGTCATAAGCCGTTGTTCCATTAGACTCTACCCAAGCGTAAATGCCCTGCGGAAGACCGTTCACAGCAATGTAACCGCCATTTGTTACAGCAGCCTCAAGGTGTGTAAACGCCTGATCGGAAAGACCGTTTGAAGCTTTTGTAGCAGCATATGTTGTTTTAGCTATAGCCTGACCAAGTGTCTCTGTACTTATATCTTCATCGGCTACCGAAACCTCAGCGGCATTACCAATTTTAACAGATGCAGGAACAAGAGCGCCAGCTGCGCTTACGGAAGCAAGATTAAAGGTGGCTATTGTCTTATCAGCCTTAGTGAACGTTTCTGTTTGAGTGTTGTAGGAAGCAACCTGATGAAGTTCAAATGTTGCTCCTGAAGCGATGAATTGTTCCTTTAACTCGGTTACATAAGTTTTTTCCTCAACAAACTTCTGAATCTTAGACGCGCCAAGAATCTCTATGTTCTTCGGGTATGCATAAACATCTGTCACCCAGCCGTCACCGGTTGTGTTTGTCATAGGCAAATATACATAGAACGGAACGCTTGCTGTAGAAATATTGTTAGGTCTCGCGGCTTCCGCTACATAATAGAGACCTGCAGTAGATGTCTCAAACGTTGCTAGACCTTCAGCACCTGTGACTATATCTTGACCTTCTCCCCAAGCCTTGGTGTCTGCCGGCTTTGTGCCATTCTTGAAGTTATCAGCAGTAACAGCATTAGCAGCATCACTGTTAACTGCGCCAACAAATGTTACGCTAAAATGAACTCCCTGAACTGTGTGGAAGCCGGTTGTCGCAGTGCTTAACTGCGCTCCTACAAGCTGAGCACCGCTCGGATCTCCGGGATTACCGTTGCCAATTTTTGCGTTATTTTGAGAGGTAGCATCCCCTACATACTTAGTAATATTAAGGTGGTAGGGGCCTGCCGGCATATCAGCGGCGCTCGCCGTGATTGCAGCCGCACAGGTCGAAAGCGCAAGCAGCAGTACAAGCAGCAGGCTTGTGACTTTCTTTGTGATTTTCATCAAAATCATCCTTTCATATACTTTTGTTTGTTTTCAGAACTTAATTTCCACGAAAAAATTAAATCCTATTTTATTTGCCAACGCAAATTATTACCTTCCACTTTGAGCTTGATAAATAATTTGCGGAACAGCCATTAAAACTATTTTGTGAATAAAAGAATAACACCAAATTAATGTAATGTCAACACGGCATGAACAAATTTGTCGGTTTTAATATCGATGTATAACTCATTTTGTGCAGTCTGCACATTGAATTGTCGAGTTATGACAATAATTTGGCACTAAGCTTGCGAATGCTCCCACAGCGGAATAAAAGCACAAAAGAACTGTGGGAGCTCCGCAAATAGAGGTATAATATAATATTAGTTATACTCAGAATTATACTCCGCGCTTTTTAAGGCGTCTTGAATATACAAACACACCGGCAGCCAACGCGAGAATTACCGCGCCGATTATTGTAAACATCATTATTCCGCCGCCGCCTGTGCTTGGAATTGGCGGCTGTAGGGTATTCTTGATTGTTACAATGTCGCTGTCTGAATATGATGTGGTTGTAACCTTTATATCGCTTGCCGTCGGTATAAGCTGATAGCCCTTCGGCGCGGCGGTCTCCTTTAATGAATAATCAGATATGGCAAGACCTGCTACGCTTATCAAGCCGTTTTCGTCCGTGACAAGCTTGTCAACGGCGGCGTCTGCGTCTGAAAGGTAATATACGCCGTCCTTAAGCTCAAATTTGAGCGCCTTGCCGTTTGATGAAAGGCTAAACTCGGCTCCGGCAAGCTTCTTGCTTTGGTCTGCCGCGTCAACCTTTAATATCTTGGCTCCGCCTGTCGCTACCCAAACGCTGTTTGACGGAATCTCCTGCGTATAGACTGTTTCGTCAAGCTCGCTTGCCGCCGCGATCGCGCTCTTCCACGAAATATAAGCCGTGTTTTCAAGCTTTGTCTGCACTGCCGCGGAATTTGTTATTACGGATTTTATATATATATTAAGCACTGTAAGAGCGTCGCTCTTTACCGCCTTTTCGCCGAGCGCGGCTGTGTCAAGGCTGAGCTTAACCTTGCCGTCAGCTGCCTCGCTGTTTGCAACAACGCCGTCAATCGCTGTTTCGGCGGCGCCGCCCTGTGCCGTTAAATCGCTGACGCTAAGGCGTATATCACTGCTTGGGTCGCCCGTCGCAAGCGCAACGCCCTGCGGTATCGGGTCGGTTATTACAATATCGGCATAGCTTGAGGCCACGTCGCCCGGAACGAGCATTGATATTTTCCACTCAAAATCCTCGCCGATAGCGTACACAAAGTCCTCCGCCGTTGTGTCGCCGACCTGCGCGCCCATTTCAAGCGCGGCGGAGCCGTTGTCATAATATTTTCCGCTTTCACTGTCAGCGTCTATTGCCGTTTGACGGCTTTGAACATATTTTGCTATTACCGGCGCAAGCGCGTTGTCAATTGCAAGCTCCTGCAGCTCGGTATATACTCCTGTCATTTTTCCAAATTCAGCTCCGGCTGTCATGTCAACCGTCGAGGATTTGCCCTCGCCGCTTGCCGTGCCGATTGAAAAGCTTGCAAGCTCCTCAACATATTCCGGGGTTACATCCTCGCTCAGCTGGTCAAATACATGCAGTACCGCGCCCTTGCGCTCATACCATGTGTATGTGCCTGTTGGCAGACCGTCAACAACCATAACGCCGTTGCTGTCAACAGCCGCCTTCAGCGCGGAATATTTGTCCGCAAGACCCTGCGGTGAATCCGAGTATGCAACGCCGCTGTCGTCAGCCTCTTTAGCTTCGCCCGCGCCTATCGCAACGGTCGGCTTCGGCTGCGCGTTTGATTGCAGCTTAACGGTTACAAGAGCCGTTCCGTCTGAATCCGAAAGCTCAAACTGCGGTCCTTCAAGCAAAAGCCCTGTGTTGTATACTGCCGAATATGACGTTCCGCCGATTGTCTTTGTAAGCTTCGCCGCCGCGAGAACCTCAAGATTCTTCGGGTAGGCGTGAACGTCCGTGTTATATGCCGAGCCTGTTTGATCCGTCATAGGAAGATAAACATAAAACGGTTCAGAGTATGTAACAACGCCTGCCGGGGCTGATTTTTCAACAATGTAATACAGTCCTGTTTTGTGCTCCGTAGAGTTATTTACACTAAGCGTTGTCACTCCGTTTACGGTCGCCGGAAGATCAAAGCCGCCCTGTGTCGGCGGTGTTGACGGCACTGTCGCTTCGTTGTCGCCAACATAATACGCCGTGAACACAACGCCGTCAAGCGGCTTTGCCTGTTCAGGCACCTTTTGCCCGTCCGCCTGTGTGCCGGTCAGGTCATCCGTAGAGCCTATTACTCTAAGAGTGCCGCTCACAAGCTCGTCGGAATACGGCATAGCGTACTTGTGAATCGTAAGCGTTGCCGACGACGGCATATCAACGGCGCTTGCCGTAACAGCCGCCGCGCACGTTGACAGCGCAAGCAGAAGCACAAGCAAAACGCTAACGATTTTTCTTGATAGTTTCATCGAAATTATCCCTCCATTACCTTAATTTAAATCAGCGTAGCTGAATGATATTCTAAAGCCTTTTGGTGCGATTTGCCCCAAGAAAACTCCTTTTGTTCATCTCACCGCCGTGTGCGGCGGTTCGCCGTCCTCCTGCCCGTTTGCTCGGGGCGGGAGGAGCGACGATTCAGTTGATTGGAGGGAAAATATCCCTAACAAACGCCCGAATTTTTTCACGTTTTTTGTAAGCAACATAGCCTGCGGCTGCAAGCGCAACGGCTGCCGCGCCGAGGATATAGAGCAGAGCAACACCCATGCCTCCCGAGAACGGCAGGAACGGCGACTGATTGTTCTTAACATATATTCCGCCGACGCCTGATTCGGGGTCGATTTTGTGCTTTCCTGTAGCGTCAATATATCCTATATCATATGTTCCGTTGCCGTAAATATCAATATAATAATTCAGCGGACTTAACTCGTGACCGGCTGCCGCCTTTGTCTCTTTGAAGTAAAGCGTCTTTGCGACATCATATGTTCCGTCGGCTTTTTCGGAGGACGGCGTGTAGTCGATTTGAGCAAACTGAACTAAGCCGTCGTCATGCGCTGTCGAAGCGGTGTCGCCTTCGCCGTAGTATGTGCCTGATACGGCAGGATTTATAAATCTGTCGCTTTGCGATACTGCAACGTCTGCATTAGTGCTGTCATCATTCAGCTTTTCAGCCTGCGTTGTGTACGTATCATCGGTATAAAGCGTGAACTCCGCGCCGTTTAGAATATTCTGCGTATTGGCGTCAACCTTTTTAAACTCAATGTCAACCTGCCTGATGCTCGGATTATTCTCAATCGTGACCGTGCCTCCGGAAAGGTTGCCGAACGGGAATGTATTCGGTGTGCCCTCATATTTTGACGAAGGATCGTCCGGGTTAGCATTATAGAGTATTTGATAGGTTGCGTCATCCGGCGTTGCGCCGTCGTAAATGTCGATTCGGAATACACCCGGAAGCAGGTCATAGCCTGTCGGCGCTTTGCTTTCTACGAAGTAATAGCTCTTCGCCGGCGCACTAGCGGACGAGCCGCCCGTGGTTGCAAGCTTGAGGTTTGCACAGCCCGGTGTCGCGATATTATCAGAGCTTTCCTGGGTTGCGCCGGCAGCAGCCATAGCCTCAATAATGCCGTAGGGGTGACCTATTTGACCGAAATTCTCAACGTCGGGGTCAAGAGAAATGTCAGGGTTATCTTCACTACTGTCGTAGCTAAACTCCTCCAACAGGGGTGTATCCTCAACTTTAAAGGTCTTCAACGCCTCAAAGGTTATTGTTACTATCGGCTTATCAAGGTCTGCACTTGTCAGCGGGTCGTTGGAATCCATAATAATTGAATACGCATATCCGTCAAATGCGCCATAGCATGGTAATGACGTATTCCTCCCACCCGGATTTATAACTTCGCTTTTGTCAGCTGCGCTTTCATAGTATTCGCTGCCCGGTGTATCGTCATAATATTTACTCTGTGTTTTCACTCCTCTGTGTCTATCTGCTGCAGGGAATGAAATACCTTGAATTTTTGCGACTGGCTCAAACCCATCCTTACTCGGCCCTGAAACATAAAGACCGCTAAACTGAATAAATCCGTTAAGTGAGCCGACTCGCTGGCTGAGTACAGAGTCTGTGAGATAGAGCGAATAGGTGAAGGTGTCGCCCGGATTTATCGTCTCTGACGAGCCGCTCATTTCATATTTGAGCTTTTCGAATTTGACCGTACCGTCAGCCTTAGATGTCGCGGACTGAGCCGGAGACGGGGCTTTATTCTTAGCGCCATCCTCAGTTTCATACAAATCAAACTGCGCGCCCGCAAGGTTCTTAGTCTGGTCGGTTGAATCAACCTTTTTAAACTGAACGTCTACAGACGTGTCTTCAAGTATATTTACAAACTTCGGGATAAAATCTCCGCTATCATCACCATCGACTACAAGCGCCGGCGCTATTCCCGATACCGAGTAGCCGTATGTAGTGTCTTTGATTGAGGTTTGAAGTCCGCATTTTGCAACGTCAAGATTGTTTCCGCCGACACGCGCCTCTTTTAGGTCGCGCGTTGCATCTTGATCCCATGTTGTGTAGTAATTGACGTCAACCGCCAAGTTATCGCCGTCTGACGTTACGTTGACAACCGCATAGAATACCTGTTCGTTGACCTTATACAGCGGCTTGACGGACTCGTCAATGGCGCTCTCACGCAATTCATAGATGAAAATTCCGGGATAGCTGAAGGTACCTAAGTTAAAGTCCGCAATACCCTGCGCGTTGTTCTGCGCGTCAACCGAGGTCAGCGCAACAACGCAGGAATCAACAGTTTGCTGGCCACTGCCGCCGTATTCTGTCCAATTGCCGCCGTCCTCATAAGCCGCGTCAACAAGCTTTGCGTTAAAGGTGAAGTTTTGCTGCTGATTCTTAACAGGCTCTGCGGCGGTCGCGCCGATAAACTTTGCAACTCTGAGCGCGCCGGGAACCGGGTTAAATTTGTTTAGAATCTGGATTGAATTTGTCTTCTTTGCTCCGAGTATGTTGGCGGCATCCGGATCCTTTTCAAGAGCCGTATCCGGGTCAAGGGTTTCGGGGTCGGTTCTTTCGTTAGCGACATTCGACTTCAAAACAAATACGCCGTCGCCTGTTCCCATACAATTGAGCTTTCCAAGGTTTTTAAAGTCAGAGCTTGCATATTGTTTATCGTTGGCATCTTTATTTGTGCTGTATGTCTTGGTGTCTGAGCCTGTTGTCGAAGCAAACTTCTGGAAGTAGCCGTCGGGGGCTGTTGAGTCCTCAAGCGGGTTAACGTTACCCTTTGTCAGCGTGTCGATAGTGTTATTTACATAATAACCGATAGCGGCAAACTGAGAGTCTCTCTCCTCAGTGATTCTGTAGGGGAGGTTTGTGGGCAGGTCGTGAATTATAATCTTGTTGTATTTTGAAATTGAAAACTCGCCGTTTGATGAAAGCGTTGTTTCATATGACACCTTGCCCGTGTCGTCCATAGACGGCTTAAGCGTAATGTCGCCGCCGTCATCCTGAAGCGAATAGAGATAAACCGTCGCGTCAAGCGGGAAGGTGCGCCACTGATTTTCAATATAAACCTCAAGCTTATAGGTGAAACGTCTTGAGTTGAGGTTTACCTTGTTAAATTCGTCGTCGACAATATCGGTGCTTATTACGAGGTCGGTCGTATCCATATGGTTGATGTATTGCAGATAAGCCGAGATACTGCTGAGCTTTTCACCGGTCGTAACAACGTCGGTGCCCCCCTCATTCTGCGGATATTCGTCAAGCTTAAAGCTTACGCCTCTGTTATCATCGGCGAACCAATAATAGCCTTTGCCGAGCGTTTTTTCAAACTCGGATTTATTTTGCACCTCCGAAACCGGTTGTGCTTTTGATTCTGAGTTTTGTTTGCCCCACCGGACATTCGCGCGTATAAGGTTGCCGGCGGCGTCGGAAAGTCTTGCGTAGGCGGTGTAGTCAAAGGCGTTTATTCTGCTGCCGCTGGAGGTTTCGGAGTCTGCCGTTTCTTTAACGCCGACATACTGGTTTGCCGAGAATGTGTTGTCAAAACGGGCATACTGGTTGTCGCTCAGATAGAAGCCGCTGTCTTTGCCGCTGTATCGGGTGCCCGTAGTAGCGCTTATCGTCTTAGTCTGCGATGTATCTTTATTTTGGTCAACAAGGGTGTACTGCTTTCCGTTAGTCTGAACAGTCGAAGCCGGACTATCGGGATTATCAACGGCATTTTTAATGTTTGTAGAACCGCCGTTGAAGATATTGTAAGCAAAGCTGTCGGCGTCGGTACCGTAATCGGTTATAACACCTCTGCTTGATGTTACACGGAAGCCGTCGTTGATGTTAGATGTGTCAACCTCTTTAGAAACTCTTACATTTGTGTTGGCAGGAAGTGTGTTAAAGTCAATTTTGAGGTTAGACTGACCCATACCACGCTCCATATAATATATGGTCATGGTGTGTACCATGGATTCATCTGTGTTGTTGATGTAGAAGTTTTGAGGTACAGATGAGCCGTTTCTCCATGAATCAGTCGTATTGCTGGCGTTTACAACATAAGTCTTTGTCGGTTCTGTGAAAATCTCGTTATTGTTTATCTGCATTGCGCAGTCAGCCCAGCCTGTATTCTCCTTCTGGTGCGCGTAAATGTGGTATTTGCCGTCAGAACCTATTTGAGACATGTATTGTTTATTGTTTGCCTTATAGTTAGATTCAAGTGTTTTACTATTAAGGTTCATGACTTTACCGTTAATGTCACTCCACTTATATTCCGACGTCTCCTCAAAGCCTTCGCCAAGATTGTTATTAAACTTAAAGGTTGAATCTTTCTGCGAGGAAATGCCGTCGTCGCCGATTTCGGTATATGTCATGTCCTCAGGGTCGATTACAAACTCATAAAGTCTTTCGGAGGTTTCGTAGCTTGTAACGCCGTTAAGTGCCGCGGAAACCGCGTTAGCCTTTGACTGTATTATATTTTTTTGAGGAGTTGTGCCGCCCGCGAAGTCGATTGAACCCTCGGCCTTTTTGTGCGCGCCGCCAAGGTCGAGAACGAGCTGGCCGTCAATGAATACCCAAAGGTCGTCGTCACCGGTGAAGTTAAAGGTTGCGTGCTTGCCGGTTGCACCCGAACCGAAGGTGCCGTTTGCGGGAAGCTTAAAGTTCATTTCCATTTTTGTGGCAAAGCCGAAGTTATAACCGTGACTTGGGTCACGGCCGGTGGTGCCGGAACCGTTGTTAAAGGGGAAGAAGCCCGGCTTAGCCTCATCGCTCCATTCGTGAACGGTGTTGCCAAAGTCTTTAATGTTATTTATCGTATTTGTGTTCTTGTAGTAATTAACCTTTGTTGGTACGTTGGCGTTGGCACTTGTACCTGTTGTAGACAAGGTGTTGCTGCCCCAGGTAAAGTTTACAACGTCGCCCGCTGATGAATCGAACTCATACCTTGTTATATCATGTTGTTCACCGTCAGTGCCTGTATATGTTCCGCCGTTTACTTCACGGAACGGGAATTGAGACTGAACGACCCAAGCCTTTCTGCCTGTGTCTGTGTAGCTGCCTGAACCGCCGGACGGAGTTGTATTATCTGTAACAGTTACTGTTGAATTGAGTGATGCCGTTTCTACTTTAAAAGAAGGTGTCAACCATGTTTTACCGTCTCTTGCCTGAAGTTGAACCTGAATATTACCGTTGCCACCTTTATCCTGTTCAACGATACATACATACCAATAATCTCCATACTTATTTGTGTTCTTCTCGGTAAATGCAGCGTAGTCTTGATTTGAGCTTTTATAAACAGACTTATTGGAACCGTCATAATAATAACCGATACAAACACCGTCATAATCTGACAGAGTTATCGTTTCTGACGGGCCGTTACCGTTGCTGTCAGAAATAAGTATTTTTGTAATTTTGCTTGGTATTTCAAGTTGATAATATCTACAGCTTGCACCATCAACAGTGCCGGTTCGATAATTTGTTTTCTTAATAACATAAGTTTCAGCAGGCGTTGGAGTAACAGTACCGCTACCGCTGACAGATTTTTGACCCGAAAGCCACTCATAGTCAAAATACGGCGACTTGGTGGTTCCGTTATTGCCTACATACATATTGTAGTCAAAGTCAGAGCCTGATTCAGAGCCGTAGAAGTTCTTTGTCAGCTCAGGATATACAAGACCCAAAACGGAGCGGCTGTATCCGGTGTCGTCAGCCGGTGCTGCGCCGTCAGTACCCAAGCCGTTTGAGTTGTTTGCCGCATACGCAAGCTTTTGCTGTGTTGAGTCAGTGGAATAGTTAGGGAAATATTTCTTTAAGAAATTTCCCTTTATTTCCCTATAATCTACTCTGCCTCCTATTGCGTCATCATTGTTAATATTACTTTCATTAGTGTAGTTTTGGTCACCGCTTTGGAAATAGTTTCCGAAGTACATAGGATAACGCCATGAAGTATCCTTGCTCGCTACTGTATAGATAGCCTCGTTGAATGACTGGAAGTCATTATATCTTGCAAGATACTGACGGAATTGCGAATTGCTATCACTATTATCACTCCAATTTTCTGCTGTCTTTTGTTCATGCAAGCCGGCATTAACACTGCGCCACTTGGATGCATCGTTCACGGTGCTGCCTTTTTCATCTTCTGACAAATAGTCATAATATGTAGCGTCCATCCAATAAATGTTGCTGTTGCCGTTATTATTATGACCCGTTGTTCTGAAGTCATAGTTTGATTTTACGTTTGACTTGTCAACCCACTGGTCGGTGTAGGTTTGCGACATATAATATGCCGTGTTATCTCCGTACAGCGCTGTTTCTTTATTGCCGGTTCCACCGCCGCTTGGAATATAGGTGTAGTCGGACGCGCCGAGCTCGTCATCATTTTCCTGCGGATGGAAACGATATTCTGCGCCCATTGCAAGCTTTCCGCTGAACCAGCCGGGGTTGTTTGCGTCTTCTGTAAGTGTGAATACTTCTCTTACAAAATCGTTGTAGTCGCCGGTTGCGTAAATCTCTTTGTTATTCGCCCAAAGCTCGTTATAAACCCAGATTGTTTGGTGGCTCAGGTGCTCTTCGCAATCAAGGCGGTTTGGATATTCATATTTTGAAACGGTCATCGAGGAATCTTCATTTATCATAAAGTAGTTCTGATGATCGTTAGTAAATGCAGGATCGCTTGCGTCAAATGTGAAGATGTGCGGGTCGCGCGGAATAGCGCCCTCAAAATAAATATAGTTGCCGTAAACGATTGGAGCAAGAGGCTGTGTGCTTACGGTTTTGTTCTCCTGTGTGTCGCCGGTAGGTTCGTCTTTATCACCGTTTTGCCACTTCTGCGATTTTTCCGCGCTGAAGGTCAGGGAGTCGATGTTGCTTGGAAGAACAAGGTTTCCGTTTTCGTCTGTGTCAGCCTTAAGGTCTATGAAGTAATAGTAATCTAAGGATGTATCTTCGCATGTAACCTTGTTAAGCTTAACCTCGTTCGCGGTAGCCTCTTTGGCAACGGAGGAGCCTGAAAGATCATAATACGTTATGGGAACAGGGTTACCGTTTGAGTCCATTGCCGTCATCGTCGGAGCTTCAAGGAATTTAATGTCGCCAACGTCCTCAAGGTTATCAACCTTGTTAGCATTGAAATACAGGCGGATTGCGCCCTTTACCGAGTACATTCCAAGCATTCTCGGCAGGGTGGTAAAATCGCGGATTTCAAGAGCGTCGGCTGTTGTGCTTATATGATCTATTCCGGTTTTATCCGTATTATAGTTGCAGCCGTAGATATAATCCCATGTGCTGCTGTTTGAGCCGAACGGATTATTTGCCGCCTTGCTAAGAGTTCCCTCGGCAACGGTTTTACCATACGCAACGCCCGCACCTTCTATGATGCTGCTGTCATATTCAACATATCTTACACCATAGTTATCGCTTGTGTTGTTTGCGTCCGGCATAGCTTTACGGACGGCATCACGGAACTTTTGCGGCGCATTTTCTATATAAAAGAAATACGCGGGTGTTGTGCTGTCTCCGGGCTGCTTAAGCTTGACGCCGGTGGCGGCATTCGCGTTAGACGTGCCGACGTAAAGCGGCGTAAATACAGTCAGGACAAATATAAGCGACAAAACTATTGCCGTTATTCTGCCCGTAATACTGTGTCTTTGGGTTTCTCGCATAATCATTTTACGCATCCTCCTAAAATATATTTTTCAAGCTGATTTTTCAAAATCCTAAGCAGAAAATTCAGTTTCGCGATAAAACAGCTTACCAAAAATGTATCGCTTGGGCATATATGCTTTTTAGCTTTGTATTTTTGCAACGAAATATTTTGTGTAATATAGTCAATTTTTTCGCGCTTTTTCTTGCTTTTTTGCGCACTGCCCCTAAAAGGGATACTTTTGTATTAAAATTGTACTACTAAATAATTATCCAGTCAACCAAAAGCAGGATATTTTTATGTATAAAATTTTGGTGATTTTTTATGCAATATCCATAATATATTAAAATTTTTGTCGCAAAACCGCCGTGGAAAAAGGAATTTTCTTTCCATTTATAGCAGGCTTTTCCAATAGTGCCATAATATTACCGGCTTTTATCGGCATATATTTAATTGTATTCAGGCAAGGTTTTTATTCTTGTTTGATTTTATTTGTGCCATATTACCCAGTATTTGGCATTATTGGAAGATTAACGCGTTTTTTGACAAAACGAAAGGGCTGACGCCTTTTACGGTCTCAGCCCTCCTTTTTCCTCGTCGTGCTTTATTATCGCCTGACGCGCGGTTTCAAGTATTCTTAAATCGTTTTTGTATGAGCAAAGCTTGCTTGCCTGCTCAAAGGTTACCCAAACGTAGTTTTCAATCTCGCTCCGCTGTATCCTTACTTTATCGCTCCGCGTCTCGGCAAGAAAGAATATTACCCTCTTTTTTATGTTTCCAAACGGGGAATAGTCGCTTACCTGCCTGTAGCCCTTGTATAGCTTAACCGCAAGCCCGGTTTCCTCCCGAACCTCTCTAAGCGCGGTCTGGCGCTCGTTTTCGCCAATCTCCATATGTCCCTTGGGAAACGACCAGTATTTTCCGTTGCAGTTGCGCACAAGCAATATCCTTATTCCGTCACGGCGGCGTATGAACACAACCGCTCCGCATGACTTTTCATATAGACAGCGAAGCTGAAAATTGTCGCCCATTCTGCCGCTTGAGTTTAAAAGCTCTCTCAAATTCGATTGGTAATATATCTGACCCGGCGGCGCAACTATCAGCCGGCTTGTTCCGTTGTCGTTCACCTTGCCGATAATCGTGCCCATAAATTGTTCGGGCGGTCTCTTTTCAGACACTATGTACGCCGGGGTGTTTTTTATGTTGCTCGCGCTTATATATCCGGAATAAAGCCCATTGTCGCTCAGCCTGCCGTAGAGCGTAGCATCGACACACATTCCAAGCATAAAAACATCCCCTTTCCTTATACCTTTTGTTCTTCCGGCGCGCTTTCGCGCCCGCCGCCAAAGCTGCCGCTTTGCGCTCCTGCGCCTTCGGCGCAGGTCGAGCCGCGGCTGCGGCGGGCGCTATTGCAGCTTCGCCATTTTGTTTATCTGCGCCGCGCTGTTCGCCGACATTATCCCGTTTACAAATAATACGTTCTTTATGCCCTTCTTGTTGCAGTAGTCCTTTATGCTGCCCTCGTAATACCTGAAATCTATTACGTGAACCTCGTCGTAGCTTGCCGCCAAAAACGGTATCAGCCCGTTGCCGAAGGTGTCCTTTACAAGCAAAAGCTTCTCTCCGCTTGTGTTGCTCTCGTTGTCCGCCACATACAGCGGATTGTCCCCGTATGCTATTATGTCAAGCCCGTCTTCGCCTTCGTCAAGCTTCGTCTTATACAGCGCCGCCTTCTCCGCCTTTTCCGCTAACGTGCCGTCTGTGCTGCGCTGTATCACTGTGCAGCTATATTTCCCCGGCAGCGTGTAATAATATATATCGTCAAGATTTGTTTTTAAATCCTCGTTGCCGGTCGACTTTATGTATGACCCGGCATAGTCCTTTTCAACCTTCTTTTCAAGCTTGTTCAGATCTATCGGCGGAAGCTTCGCCTGCTGCGCAAACACTGTGTATGCCTGATATGCCCCAAGCTCCGTCCAGCGGTTGTCCGTGTTGTAGAATATATAATGGTTGCGCTTTTCGCCCAGCGCGTTGAATATATCAACGGGTATTACCTGCTCGCTGTAGTTGCTGTATATCACCGTCGTGTTATCTCGCTGTGAGTTCGTTCCTATTCCATCCGCTATCCTGTCCGGCAGGCCGTAGGCCGTGTGGTTTGGCACTACCATATTATATACGTTTATTCCGTCGCCAAGCCCTTTCTTGAATTCGGAGATAACCTCGGAATAGGCAAGCGCCGTCTTTTCGTCACCCTTGAATATGTCAAATCCCTTTTTGTTCCATATATACAGCCCTCCGTCTGTGTATCCGTCCTCTCCGTTGTCCTCAAGCTTCGGCAGCTCCTTTGTAACCGGCGTGTAAACCGGCAGAGTTTCCGGCTGGGTCGCCGCGGTCTCCTGCTCAATATGCTGATCTGCCGTGCCGGAGCCAAGCCCCTTTATAATGAAAAAGGCTATTATCGCAAGCGACGCCAATACGGCAATAACCGCAAACACCGCTACCGCTCTCTTGCGCGCCCTCTTGCGGCGATATTCCTCTTTCTTTTTATAATATTCTCTCCTGCTGCGTGTTCCCGAAACGCCCGTCCTACCCTGCGAGGATTCATAACGGTAACCGCTGCTGCCGCTCCTTGTCCCTCTCGGCCTGTCGTCGTAACGGTACCCTGAGCCGCTTGAGTATCTCGGCGCTCTGCCGGGCTCCCGACCGCGCGCCTCGCTGCCGGAGCTTCTGCTTTTTTCCGGCGGCATATATCGTGCCATTGTTATCATTCCTTTATAATAGCCGCGCTTTATATCCATGCGCCGCTGTTAATATAAAAAACGCTATTTTACATTATACAACAAAGACCGCCTAAACTCAATACATATTTCCGCAAAATAATATA
>CANQEU010000035.1 GCA_947595635.1 uncultured Clostridia bacterium | reverse complement strand
TCACCAAAAGCGGTAAAGGAATGTCGAGAAAACAGATATGGGCGGAGATGAAAGCTGTTTGTAAAAAGGCGGGTGTAGAAGCATCAAAGGTATTCCCACATAATCTTCGCCATCTGTTTGCGCGAATTTATTACAAGGTGACACGTGACATTGCAAAGCTCGCCGATTTACTCGGCCACAGCTCGATCGAAACCACTCGCATATACCTGCTCTCAACAGGGGAGGAACACGCGCGCCAGCTTGAGCTGTTAGGACTGGTGCGGTAGACGAAATTTTTATTTTGTCTACAAGCTTTTAAGTAAATTCAACGAATTCCAAAAAGCTATTACAATTTTACATATTAAATTTTATCATAACTGAAAATTTTTTTAACCTGACAATATTAACAGTTTTTCTCAAGAGGAGTAAAATTTTTGATATTCGGCAGTAGAAATTTATGCAATATAGCGAATCTCATAAGCAGAAATTTTGCAAAATGTGACGTTTTGTTTCTGCCATTGATAAAAAATTTCCTTTTTTATATTAATTTTTGTCGCGAGAACGACACTTTGAAGCGGTTGTATAAGGTAATGGCGAATCCCACAGGTAAATTGGTGAATATATCTCGCAAATAAAGCGTTCTTTTTTCCCATAATAAAAAAATTCTTTTTTTATATGTTAATTTTTGTCGCGAGAACGACACTTTGAAGCGGTTGTATAAGGTAATATGGTACAAAATAAAAATTTTGTTGCTGTCGTTATATAGCACAATAACCCCGAACAGATGGGACGTTTTTTAGGAGGGCAATTATATGAAAAAGATCAAGAAAAGCGAAAAGAAAATTTTATCCCGCGTGTTGAATAGCTTCTCTTTTAACATACGAAGATTTCTTTCGAAAACCGGAATAAAATCGACGGCTATTGCGCTATCGCTCGTGATGATTGTTTCGTCGCTTCCTGTTATCACTCTCACCGCCTCTGCTGCCGACAACAATAGTCAGACAAAGTATTCTGACATAAATGAATATCAAAAAGCGAGAATTTCAGAACTTCAAAAAGAAATTTTTGAAGTTCCTGAAGAGGACACGTATGGGGAGCTTTATGATATTCGTGAAAGATTGAGCGGCGATAGTCAGATTCCGGTTGGTTATAATGACCAAGATAATTATCTCGATGATAATGATGAATTGAAAATGATTCAGTTGAAGGTCAAAGAGAACGACCTTTTCAAGTGGAAAAAGGATTTAGGCGTTGACCAATGGGATGGTTTTCAAGGATATACAATGGAGGATAGCCAAGAAGAACAAGAAAGGATTGCCAAATTAAATTTTAAAACGTCGGATAACACTACAATTAAATTAATCGAGGATTTCGGAAAACTCCCAACTGTATATTTCAAGTACAATGATTTTGAAACCGGTTCTGAGCCGGCTTACAAGAAATTCATAGAATTTAATGTAGAAAATGCAAATCAATTTCGTTTTGCATTGGAATATACGATGTATAACAAAACCGACAATATATTAATCAATATCGACAAAGATATTGATTTAGCCGGATATATTAATGAAAATAATGAATATATTTCCACTCATGATTATACCTCCGGTTCGGAATACTTACAAAAAAATCGCGACTGGAATTCAATAGACTATACTAAGAATGGCAGAAATGTCGATTCGGTCGTTTATATTGAGGGAAACGGACACTCAATATATAATATGAAGACGTCGGAAAACGGATTATTCTACAAGGTTAGCACAAATTTGATAATGAAAAACCTTGGCATTTCCAATTCAATGCTTATCCGCGGAAGACAGATTGGTGATTATGTCGGTCTTATATACGGATTGAGTAGTGAAAAACATCAAGTCTATTTGTATAATGTTCACGGTTCCGATTCTTATATTCAGAATATTAATAAAAATTATGCCGGAGGTTTGATGGGATGGAATATCAGGCATAGTGGTATTTTTGTTCAGAACACCTCTACAAGCAACTTGATTGTTGTAGGAAAGAGTCATGTTGGCGGCCTTGCGTCTAACACGCAATCTAGAGTTGCTGATGATCTTCCATATGGTGGACAATATTTCCCAGATAAAGGGGAAGGGAAATTTATATTTCAAGATTACAAGTTCTCATTATCGGAAAACGATCCGATGGATATAGTTTTTAATAATAAGGATAATGAAACATCCGGCGCTCCCCAAAACGTTTATCCTGCTGTTTTTGAAAATTCTTATTCCGTCGATTGCGAGCTGTTTTCATTGGGCGACGACTCCGGCTCGTTTATTTCGTGCGGACTTGGAATAATAGCAAAAAACTGCTATACCAATAATAATATATATTCCGACCAGAATACCGCCGGATTCATCGGGAGAGTTATCTCCGCTCCTGTTATCAAAGACAGCACAGGTCGCGCAAACATTTCGGTATATTTTGACAGCTGTTATTCCTCCGGCATAGTTGAGGGGAGAAACTTGATGGGCGGATTCGTCGGATTCGTTATGTCACTGAGAGAGCTTGAAAAGCCATATACGATGAGTGAAAAACAATTTGGTGCGGACAAATTTAGTGATGGCAGCCTTAAAACCAATTTTGGATCGGCTGTCTTTTACAACTGCTATACAACGTCGGCGGTCGGAATGGACTACGCGGGACGGTACTGCGGAGGCTTTGTGGGGCTTGATGAGGACTACGCTCTCGACACAACGATTGAATATGAAGGGAAAAAAATTAATTTCAACGGCTCGGCATATATTAACTGTTACGCCGCCGGCGAGGTCGGAAATATACTCACCGTAACCGATAAGTCAGCCGCCAAAGAATATGAAGATAACTTTTTATACGGCTACTATGATGATAACGAATATCCGCAAGGTGAGGGATACCCGAACAAGAACGCGGACGGAATATCTATACTCGAATATTATCCGACAGGCGGATTTATAGGCGTTCTTTGTCCCGACAGATGGTGGGTAGCCGTCGCGGGCGCATATAATTGGGATAAACACGCGTATTTTACACCCGGCTCATATGCAGAAGAAAATTATACAGGTTCAGATTTAGATTTAGATGATTATAGGGCGTATAAATACGTCTACGGTTATTTTGACAACTGCTATTATGATATGCAGACGACCGCGATGCGTGAAATGGCAATAGGTATGGCGGGAGGAAGCTATAAGCCGGATCCTGATTATTGGGGTGACGAGATAATAGATGCATATAAAGACGTCAATCTTGATTTCAGGACCTGCTCCGGCAATAAATATACCGATAATGGAGAGCAGCCGAAAAGCAGCTTCACGCTCCCGGGAGTAACAGGGCTTTACACAACCACCGCTGAAGCCAAGCCGTTTTACGGACTCACCGATTTCCCGATTGAGGCCGATGATTTTGACAAAAATAATCAAAAGGATAACTCCGGCTTCAAAATGAAGATGGACAATTGCAGCCTTAAGTTTGAAAACAATTCGTGGCATTGCGACCACTGGCGTTATGAGGACGGATATTATCCCCAGCTTTTGCCTTTTATGAAGGTTCATGACGAAATCAAAGACGACAATTACGATGAATACGAATTCAAAGAAGATCAGATTATAGATTCGCCTTTCTATGTAAAAACGAATGAGGATAAGTCGTATAAAGTGTTAATAGATGGAAAACAAGTTGATTGCAAAGACGGAACAAGGGCAGTCGAGGGCAGCGAGTTTAAAAATATGACGATGGCTTTGCGCGCCTACCGCTACTCCCAGGCGTCAACCGCAGCCGTTATCCTCAACAACTATAACTACATTATGGACGCGTCCGGCTCTCTCATGAATGATAACGACTGGGCCGTTGCACAGCCGAGTAATGAGATGGAGTTCAATAAGGAAACCGGCTATTGGCAGGTTGGATATAAGGGCTTAAACGGCGGTACTTATGAATTCAAGGTTCAGGCAAACGAATCAATGACATATAACTACGGTCAGAATAAGTTTGACGACGCGACGAACTGTAAGCTTACGATTGCCGAGGACGGCACGGACGTTGTCATACGATTTAAATACAGCGAGCTGTTCTCAAATGATTATCAAATTGTTGCGGATATATACGATTCCCCCGGTTGGGAATATGATGAAGAAACACACCAATACTCCGGCAATTTTGAGTCAAAGGAATTAGGCGGCCGTAATTCCGAAATAAAATATTCAATAATCGGCTCCTTTACCGGCAGTTGGACGGAGGACTTGTATCTTGAACCTATAGACAACACCCACAAGATTCAGGAAGTTGAACGTCATTTTTCGGATACAGATGTTAAGGGTGCAGCCGGCGCTCCCATAAAGCATGAATTCAAGGTGCGCGGAAACCACGACTGGAACGTTGCGAATTACGGCTACAACGGCGTTGACAACGGCACGAATATGTCCTTTATATTGACTGAGGCCTGTAATGTTAAGTTCCGCTTTGACAGAGATACCCATAAATGCGAGCTGTATATACAAAAGGACGATCAGTGGTACAGAGCCGACGCTCCTGAGGTTGCATCAATTTGTACTGAAAGCTCCATCGCCGACTACACAAATTATACCTACGATTCCTTCGCCGTTATCAGCGATAAGGCTGACATTACAGGACAAAGATGGAGCGATATTGAAGACGTAGGAGAAAAAAATCTCGAAGCTGCGAAGCACATAATGAAATCGAATGAAAATGAAAACGAATATACATTCACAGCTGAAAATGTTCCGACCGGCAAAAACTATCAAATCAGAATTGTGCAGTTTGACTCAAAAAATAATGCCGCGCTTGATAACACCAACAACAGATACTTCCACATTCCGCAAAGCGAAACCTACGCGGATGCTGAAACCTGCACCCTGACAATAACCTATAATTCCTTGACCGACGAGGTCACATACAAGGCTGTGGTAACCGGCGCCGACACGGAATTGACCGTTTCAAATAATGTTTTGTCAGAAAATTTTGTAGTCGCGGGCGATACAAATTTGACCGGAAAGCATTGGCTCGGCAGTGATATATCACAAATCCCGAAGTCTCCGGGTAAAGACACGCCGTCTCAGGAGGAAATAGATAAATATGTAGCAGAGGCAATTAAGAATGGATTAATGAAACCTGAGGACTCAACGGCGGCAAACAAAATTTATAGTTGGACCAGCCCTGAAGCTATTCCTGCCGGAGCCTACACCTTCAAGATTTTTGCCGATGGCGACATCGACCTCGGCTTCGGCGATAACGGCAGCGCGGGCAACATTAAATTCTCGCTTAAAGTGCCGTCAAAGGTCACAATTCGATTTAACGCAGACAACCATCTCACATTAATAAGCGCCGAAGAGTCGAATGCGCTTGAAATCACGCAGTATGTTGTAACCGGAACCGAGAACCTGATGGGCGACGGGTATGTTTGGAATCTTTATAATGGCATTATGACCAATAATATTGAATCCGGACTTTATGAATATACCATTTTGAATGAGAATAATAATCCGAAGCTGATCGAAAGCGGTCAGAACTATGCTTTCAAGGTCGTTGAGTACGGAATCGACAGCGGCAACAATATTTCTTTCTATCTTGATAAGCCTGCATATATTAAGGTGACCTATAACGCTGTGACCGGCGAAGTTAATTATACGGCTTACAAGAATTCTCAATGTACTGACCCATATCCCAATAAGGACAAAGATCCCGACGGAGCGGCGATAAAGGATGTTCAGATCAAAAGCTATTCGGTAATCGGCGGACTCGGACTCGTCCATGATAAGTCCGGAAATACCTATAACTGGCTCGGTCTGCAGAAAAACGGCCAGCCTCTTGAGGATCCGGCGGAGAAAAAAGCGGCGGAAGTTGCCGCTTCCGAGGCAGGAAAGATGACTCAGGATCCAAATACAGGAATTTATTATGTTCAATTTGATAATGTTCCGGTCGGCGTCCACGGTGAATTTATTTCCTATCCCTTTAAAATAGCCGCAAATGGCAACTGGGACAGCGGTATATCTTACGGTAATGGCAATGATAACTATATTATTGTACTCGGAAACCCCGACGATGGTAAAAATGATAAAGTGGGCGACCCTTACTATAATTATTGTACAATTAAAATTACCTTTGATCCGAAAGCGCCTGAGGGTGAGCAAATAGGCGTTGAAGCTTTGCCCAAAGAAATTTGCGGTGACGAAGAACACAGTTATATCTGGAATACGATTGATGATTCAAAATTCCGTTGGTATGTAGTCGGCGATCAGGAGCTTGCCTCTTACTCTGACGCATTCCGCGGCGCGGACACAACCTATGACACCGTGCGCGACATCACTCAGACTATCAGATTTACTAACGGTTCCGGCACAGTCGAAAAGGGAATAGCTTGGTCGCTCGATGAACAAACGAATAAGAATGCGGGATATATTTCAAAGTTTGGCGGCACCGAAAGCGGAAATGAAAAAAGCGGCTTCACTCTCGATTATGCTGTTGACGGTAAAAATGTTCAAGTGCGCTTTGATGAAAACGTTATCGACTTGGATACCATGGTAGACGACAGCGAGTCTGCTAAAAATCTGCCGTTGGAGAATAGTCCGTCAACCATTAGCGACGATGACATTGACGCTCATCTTGACTCGTATCTTGATTTGGACCTTCTGTATAGCGTGTGGAATGCAGGCACGGATGCATATAGGAAATATATTGATATTCCAATAACCTACACCTCCGAGCACTTTATGCCCGGAAAGCAGTTCCTTGATGTTTCGGCATACGGTATGGGCACCAATAAAGACTTCAACAACTGGAAGCTGGTTCGTGTGCTTTACGACCAGTTTACCATCAGGAAAGAGGACGTCTATGATAAGCTGAAAACTCTCATGCTCCTCGTTGACTCGGCGGATTTGACAGAATATGAACAGGATTCGAAAGGTAATAGACGTACGGCATACGAGCAGCTTGTTGAGTACATGAGAAATATGAAAACAAATGATGGGGAACAATATGCCCACTATATCGAGGGGTTTGACGTTGTCCATTATTACGATCAATTGATCGATTTGCATACAAAGCTGTTGGATTATAAGAATAGCTCCGACTTCTCGGCTCAATTTAAAACCGGCGCCGCCAATGGCAACTTCGGCAGCGCCTCCTACGGCGACGACATTATTCTGTATGACGCGCCGGTAGTCAATGAAAAAAACGCTATCGTAACCGGCTCGCGTCTTATTCGCTTAATTCCAAAGGGCTACATTGAGGCCGGAAACGACGCGGTAGTTACCGTTATCGATGACAAGGAGAAAAAAGAGGAAAACAGGCAAAACGTCGTTTTGTATGATTCCGAAAACAGCTCGTCCGGCGTTACGGCCACTCTGATGGAAAACGGTGTACCCAGCGCGACAAGATCGATTGGCGATGAAACCTTCTCTTATTATAACTTCGCTCTTATGGCGGGCTATGCCATAACCGATAAGATAGGCCTTGGCATCTACGATAACTACAGTAACCAGGGCACTCCGAGCGAAAATTATTCAAGCGGTATTGTTAAGTTTGATGAAAACCTTCGCAGAGACGAAGATAATAATGAAGAACGCTCTTATGATAGGTATTACGCGATGACCTCCGCCTTCCACGAAACACCGTCGTATGATGATCGTACGATTATAGATAATAAAGGCAATGTTGTGTGGCGGGAACCTAACCTCTCTGTTGGTACACTTGTAGATCAGGAGCTTATCGGAGATTCTTATAGAACCTCGGCATCATCAACAGTTGCTGAAGGTGCCGTTGATGACAATACAAATCAAAGAACGGGTCAAACTATCGTAAAAATATATCAGGTTTTAAATAAGGGCAAACGCAACGAGAGCGAAAGAATAGTTCTCACAAAACAAAGCACCACCGACGACAGTAGCTCCGAATCAAATATGAACTATCTTAAGTGGACAGGAGTTAAGAAGTTTGAGTCCTCCGATGAAGGAGATTACAGGGTCAAGATTTATTGGTCGATGAACGACGGCCGCTATTTCACCGACACCAAGGATGTTCAAGTTCTCGCTAATATATCCGGTATAATTAAGTCGGTCGATAAGTCAGTTGACGACGCCAAATATGACCCCTCAACCAACCAGCTTACCTATACTCTTAAGTACACCAACTCCGTAAGCGCCCAACCTGTAACCTTTGCGATTCTTGATATTCTTCCGTATGTAGGAGATGAAAGGATTAATTCAAATATAATTGATCAAGCCGGTCAGGAAATAGAAATAAAAAATGATAAAACAAATCTGACGGGTGGCAGAGAACCTAATTTTAAAGTAACGAAACTCGAAATTACCCGTGAGGGTAATCAAAACACCAAAAAGGCTGAAATCAAGGGTGTATACCTATCGTCTGATTATAAAATCAGAGATTTACTGTATGATGAGGACGCAAGCGGTACGAAAACTGTCAGTAAGAAGGCCGCCGGAAAGCTCAATATCAACATTGCTCCGCTCGACATTGATCAGTTTATGGACAGTGGTGACCGGAATAAGATAGATTATTTTAATAAGGTCGGCACAATTGATAATGCTGAAGGAATGGGCTGGAATAAAATAACAAGACAGAGTGGAAATAACTCGTCGACGGGCGCCGACGGTATTTATAATATTACCGGTACGGATGGAAAAAACGTAAAGGCTATTGCCGTTACCGGAATTCAGCTCGCATCTGCTGACAGCGTTACGGTCAAAATTACTCTGGAGTTCAACGGTAAGCCAAACGACGACCTGTTTAACAACGCTTATTTCTATTCCGCGTTTAATGCTAAGTGGGACGATACATCTGACAAAATAGACTTAACCGACATAAGTGATTTGAACGGCTACTCGGATAATGTTCGCACCACAATTGTCGGCAGAGATTTAAGCGGAAGCGTATGGCTTGACAACGATGTAGACGGCTTTTGGGATGACGACGAGGCGTCAATTTCAGGCGTTAAGGTCGACCTTGTAAAGTATGATAAAGACCCGTCGAGCGGCGAATTGGTTAAGGCAGAGAACAATCCTGTCGCTACAACGCTTACAAACTCGTCCGGCGGCTACAGCTTTAATGACAAGGAGCTTGCCGAGGGTAATTATAAGGTTGAGTTTGTTTCGCCTGACGGCGGTAAGGTTACTCTTAACTATAAAGACGCTACTACGGTTGAAAAGGAATATTCGAAACTTTTGATTTCAAAAATCCTTTCGCAGTCAAACGGAGCGGATAATAACATAGCTCATATTTCCTCCGACAGTACTGCCGACAGCAGCAAGAAATATTATATAGATCAGGAATTCCCTAATGCCGCCGATATATTTACCTACAGCTACTCCGATACGGTCAATGTTGTCAAAGACAATTTTGTTTACATAAAATCCAAGCAAGATCTTGCATTGACCGACACTTACGGCAAAATAACAATCAAGAAATACAGCGATAACGATTTAAATAATCCGATGAGCGGAATTAAATTTAAGCTTGAATATCTTGACGACGGTAAGGAATGGAAGCTCCTGACCTATAACAGCAATGGACTTATTGATAACGCGAATCCTGCTCCTGAGCATAATGACGGTATATTTGAAACAAATAGCGATGGAATTATTGAGCTTAATAATCTCTATCAGACGACATACCGCATAACTGAAATCAACACCGACGATGACCATAATCCGCTTCTCCGCCCAATTGAGATAAATATACCTTACAGTGAGGAGTCCGGAAAGAAGAATAACATCATATCCGTTGATGAGGATCATCCGTCATACAGCGAGGGCGGCGTTGATTATTTCAGAGAGATAACCGTTACTCTTTCAAACACAACAAACCTCAACGATTATCTGCCGCTTACAGGAGCAACCGAGGGCTTCAACTACTGGATCCCGATAGCAGGCTTGATTTTCGTAATAATAGGAGCAGGAGTAATATACTACGCTGTCAAAAGAAAAAAGGCTAAAAAGAGCGGTTGTAAATGATTTTGTAAAAATACTCAAATCAGATACAATTAGAAATTTAGGAGGATTGTTTATGAAAAAATTTGCAGCACTTTTTATTAGCTTTATCTTGACCGCTTCCGTCCTCTTTTCAACCTACGCTTCGGCGGCGAAGATAACAGACATAGATCAGGACAGCGGAAGTCTGACGCTCATAAAATACGAACAAGGCGCGGACACAGATGATGACGGAACGCCTGATGATACGGAAAAGCGCGTGTCGGGAGCGAAATTCAAGGCGTATCAAGTAATAAAGATAAGCAAAGAAGCTTCCGGCGAGCGTAAATATGAGGTAGCAAAAAATTTCACCGCCGAAAATGGCGTAAATAACACAGGCTATGAGGATACTCTTGACACGCTTGCCGACCTCGTAAGTCGTGACGAGGGCGCGTCATTCACAAGCACACCGGAGCTTTTAAAGCTGATTCCCGCTCTCAGAAATGTTGCGGCAAAGCTCAACGACACTGCCGGCAACGCAGAAAATGGAATGATTTACACCTCAACCGAAAAGACAGAGTTGGTCGAGTCCGAGCCGGGTTCCGGTGAACCCACAGAAAAGGGAACGGGTGAATACACATTTGGCGCGGACGGAAAAATCGCCTTGGGCGTGTATCTCGTAGTTGAAACCCAGGTGCCGGAGGGATACAGTCAAGTATCAATGCCGTTCCTTGTATCAATTCCCCAGTGGACGGAATCGACCGACGCTGAGGGCAAGGTAACCGGCAATTGGGACTATAACATAACCGCTTATCCTAAGGACGACCCGATAAACGCCGATAAGAAAATAGTTGTTGACGGCGAAGAGGTTGACGAAACTGATGCAAATATCGGCGACGAAATTAAGTACTCTATCAAAGCAAATATTCCCACTTATACGCTGCACGACGGCAGTGATGGACTGACGGCTGAGCAACAAAAAAATATAAAATATATATTTACCGACGATATGTCCAAGGGACTTACTTTCAACGAAGACGTTTTTAAGGCGGAGATAATTCAAGGCGACGGCAGTGATAATGTGTCCCTCACGCCCGGCACTGATTATACGCTTACCACAACGCCATATAGTGAAACGGACGGTACAACAATAACCGCCGACTTCAAGTGGACTTCGCTTAACAATTATCAGGGCGAGAAAATCTCAATATCATATACGGCGAAGCTCAACAAAAACGCTGTCATCGGCGGCGATGTGGGCAACCCGAACACGGCTCTTGTGTCGTACACAAACGACCCCACGCTTATAGACTCGGAACCGCAGAAGACGCCGGAATCGACAACTAAGGTGTTCGTTCGCACAATAGGAATGGAGCTTATAAAAACTCTCAATGGAGAAACTCCAAACGAGGACAGCGAAATTGCTGACGTTGTGTTCGGCATGACTAAGGTGCTTGAAGATACTTCCGAATCGGATGTATGGTTCGTAAAATCTGACGATGGCTCGTATTCTGTGTATAATGGTGAACTGAGCGGAGAGGCGAATGCTAACGGCGACTATACGGTTCAGATTGCCGGAGAGAGCCGTACCGTAACGAAAAAGCTCAGCCCAATCGCAAGCGGCGCTTCGATAGGAAAAATTATAGTCGATGGATTGGAAGAGGGAAAATATTATCTCAGCGAGGAAAAAACAGCTGCGGGCTATAATCTCCTGAGTGAAAAGGTTTTGATAGATATTGCCTTTGGTAATTCCGTTACCGTAAAAAGAGAGGGCGGCGGAGAGCTTGTCGATGACCCCGTAGTAAGCGGTGACAATACACATTTTACAATCACGGTTGACAATCCAAAGCAGCCTCCTTTGCCGTTCGCCGGCGCACAGGGAGTTATATCAATAATTCTCGGCGGTGCGCTTCTTGTAGTCGGCTCTGCGATACTCTATTATCTTTTCTTCAAGAGGAAGAGAAAGGACAATACGCGGAGAGCCTTTAGTTAATTAGACTTATCCTAAATGTTTCCTAAGCATAAAGGGGGAACAGAGCAGTCTGTTCCCCCGCATCCTCACTAAATCCGCATTGGGCAGGTCTTTTAAAAAATAAATTTTTTGATTGTCATATTGTTTTTATGAAGATTTATGTGTTTTCGAAAACCACGTTAATATTTAATGCTTTCTGTTCTTTTTGAAATATATTTAAAAAAAGATAAATGAATGGATAATTTTGGAGTAATATAAGCGCAGTCTTCAGTTTTGAATTATTAACTTTAGGGGTAATACTGAAGGATTTTTAGACCGTATTCTTAGACGCTGTAAAATTATAAGATTTACATTCGAATCAGAGCAACGCACCGCTTTGCTCGTTATGGGCAGAGTGTGCGGCAGATTTTATTCTGCAATTATCTTATTCAATGTAAATTTCCCCGTCTAATTGTAATTACTGACGATTGAAAAAGCGTCAGCTATATTGGTCATACGTATGGTCAATATAAAATATATTTTCAGGATTTGCGAGCTAATATAACTTGCAGCCACTCAATACGAGGAAAGAAAGGTGTCTAAGATGAATATGGTCAAAAAAAAGGATTGCGGTACTGTTATCAATTTTGTTGATTTTCAGCGCAATCAGCGTTCCTGTTTCAGCGGCTGAGACTGCGGATTACCAAAACTGCGCGGCTTTGGATATCTACGAGTCAGCCGAGCCTGTTGAATCAGGATTAACATTCTTATTTGGTGACGTCGATCAAAACGGGCAAATTACAATAGCCGACGCGATTTTGGTTCAAAAACATATCGTTGGAATTATTCTTCTCAGCGGAGATGGAATATTACTGGCGGACGTTGATGAAAGCGGAATGATCAGCATTGCCGACGCAATTTTAATTCAAAAGCATATCGTAGGTATACTGATACTTACAGGAAGTCTTGATCCGGCGACCGATCCGATAACTGATCCGGTTGTGACCGATCCTCCGGCAACCGAGCTGCCAACGGATGAGCCGACAGACCCTCCGACTGAAAAGCCTACTCCGACCCCGACTGAAAAGCCTACTCCGACTCCGACAGAGAAGCCGACCGAACCGCCGACTCCGGCGCCGACGGATGAGCAGACAGAGCCGAAGCTTACGGTAGCGGGAGATCGCAGCCTTTGCGGAACTGATTGGGATAAGAGCGATGATAACAATCTTATGACCTACAATTCCGAAAAGGAAAGATATGAAAAATCTTATTATGCGCTAAGCGCCAATACATATGAATATAAGATCGCGAAAAACGACTCTGAGTTTGTCTCAACAAATCCGGATACAGACTCCGGCAACTTTGAGATCCATATTGGTGTAACCGGCTCAAACGCGACGATTTGGTATGATCCGAGCAAAAACGAGAGCGGTGTGGAAATAATTGAGCCGAAATTTATAATAACGGGCGGCAGAAATCTTTGTACCTCAAATTGGGATAATACGGACGAGAATAATTTTATGGTCTATAATGCCGCCAAAGAACGCTATGAGAAGTCATATTCAGTTCTTGAGGCAAATACATACGAATATAAAATAGTAAGAAACGGCCAAGATGTTGTCGCGTCTGACGCAAGCTCTTCTACAGGGAATATACGGTTTAATGTTGACAAGACAGGCACCGATGTGTTGATTTGGTTCAAGCCCAACACAGGCGAGCGTGGAGAGGAATTGACCGTTCCGACATTTGTAGTTGTCGGTGGTCAGAATCTCTGCGGGAGCAACTGGGATAAAATCGACAGCAATAATCTTATGACATTAAACTCAGCCGCAAATCGCTATGAGAAGGTTTATCCGAGTCTCAATTCGGGTACATACGAATATAAAATAGCACGCAACGGAACTGATTTTGTAGCGACCGACAAGAGCGTTTCAACCGGCAATATTCAGTTGAAAATAAGCGCCGCAAACACTAAAGCTACAATCTGGTTTAAGCCGAATACCGGCGAATTCGGAGCCGAAATTGTTGAGCCGGAGACTCAGGCGCCTACTGAGGCTGCAACATATCCGACGGACGCAACGCCGATGAAGGGTATTGACGTTTCAAAATGGCAGGGTACGGTTGACTTTGACAAGGTAAAGGCGGCAGGAGTTAAATTTGTCATTTTGCGCGCGGGTCTTGGAAAATCCGCCTCTCAGAAGGACATTATGTTTGAGGAATACTACGCAAAGGCTAAGGCGGCAGGACTAAAGGTGGGAGCATATTGGTATTCATATGCGACAACCTTAGCAGATGGTTTGGCAGAGGCGAAGGCCTGTGTAGAGGTTCTCAAGGGAAAGCAGTTTGAATTCCCGATCTACTTCGATCTTGAGGAAGCAAGCCAGTTTGCAAATGGCAGCTCATTCTGCAACAGTCTCGTTCAGACCTTCTGCTCTGAGCTTGAAAAGAACGGATACTTTGCCGGACTGTGTATGGCTCGCTCACCGCTTACTACATATATCACAGCCGCCAATAGAGAAAGATATGCGCTTTGGGTAGCTGAATATGCGTCAAAGTGCAATTACAGCGGTTCATATGGAATATGGCAATACAGCTAGACGGGCAGAATAGACGGAATTAACTGCAATGTTGACCTCGACTGGTCATATGAAGATTATTCAGCGATTATTAAGAAGGGCGGATTTAACAACTTCCCGAAAAACAGCAATGTCGTTGCTCCGACCGAGCCTCCGACAGAAGCTCCTACCGAAGCGCCCACATCCTCGCCGTCGATAACCTATCCAACCGATCCAACTCCGATGAAGGGCATTGATGTATCTCAGTATCAGGGCAATATTGATTTTAACAAGGTTAAAGCCGCCGGATTTAAATTTGTAATCATCCGCGCAGGATACGGTTCATATGCGTCGCAAAAGGATCCGTATTTTGAGCAGAACTATTCACGCGCAAAGGCGGCGGGATTAAAAGTTGGAGCATATTGGTATTCGTACGCTACAACAACCTATGCCGCAATTACAGAGGCTCAGGCGTGTATGCAGGTAATCAAGGGGAAACAGTTTGAATTCCCGATATATTTCGACCTTGAGGAACAAAGCCAGTTTGCTAAAGGAAGAGCATTCTGCGACGCTCTCGTTGTCAACTTCTGCTCTGAGCTTGAAAAGAACGGATACTTCACAGGACTTTATATGTCGCGCTCTCCGCTCACGACTCATATATCCTCGAGCGTAAAAAATGATTACGCGCTTTGGGTCGCCGAATACAGCTCAAGATGCAAATACGGCGGGAGCTACGGAATGTGGCAATACAGCGGTTCGGGCCGTGTAAACGGAATATACGGCGATGTAGATATGGACTGGTCATATATTGACTATTCGGGAATAATAAAGAGCAAGGGATTCAACAACTTCCCGAAGAGCGGTACTACTACTCCGTCAACGCCTACAAAGACGGTTGACGAGCTGGCGAAGGAGGTACTCGCCCGGACAGTGGGGCAACGGATCCGAGCGCAGGCAAAGGCTCACTGAAGCCGGATACGATCCCAGCGCGGTTCAGGCGAGAGTAGAGGAGTTGCTCGCCGGTCAGAACGGCGGTCTGAAATCAATTGAAGAAATTGCTCAGGAGGTACTCGCCGGCGAATGGGGCAACGGCGACGACCGCATACAACGACTTAAGGCGGCGGGCTATGATCCCGACGCGGTACAAAAGAAGGTCAACGAGCTTCTTTATGGAAGCGGATCAACTTCAACAAGAACATATACCGTTGTGTCCGGTGACAACCTGACAGCAATAGCGAGTAAATTCGGTACGACAGTCGCCGCAATAGTAGAGGCAAATAAAAGTAAATATCCCAACATGACCGCTAACTTCATTCAGGTCGGTTGGGTGCTGACGATACCGTCATAATTTTTAATCGGAGCAACGCTGCCTTCCAAGCAAGGCGGATCGTTGCTCCGATTTTAATTAATAAAAAATCTCCCTCTCGGGAGATTTCCGCGTGATATTTTTAAATCGCTCCGATTATGTCCGGAAATTACTTTCAATTAAATTGCAAATATTTACCGCTGCAAGCTGTGGGATAACGCGAAGTTGATTTTTACGCATCCGCGCTTGCTCTTCTTTATCTAACAGACGATTACAAGTCTCGATCAACTGTGTTTTCAGGTTATAAACGGCAAGACTCATACCATGCTGCTCAAAGAAACGCATATTTACTGTTTCACATCCGGGAATAGGCGTAACGTGGGTAAGAGATACGCCGGCTACGGCAGCCTCCGTGGAGGATAGACCGCCCGGCTTTGATACAAACACATCGCACGACTTTATGTAGTCTGCCATTTGCTCGGTGAATCCTAAAATCGTACATTCATCTGCGTATTTTTCCGTAAGAGAATGATACAGTTCTGAGTGATTTCCGCAGATTACGATAAGCTCAGTCGTTTTTCTGTCGTAGTAATCAAGCAGCAGGGAAACGATTTTTTGAATCTGCCCTGCGCCAATGCTGCCTCCCGCTAATAGTATATATGTTTTGTCCGGCTCTAAGCCAAGCCTTTTTCTAACCTCACGTCTGCATTCCTTCAAGTAAAACTCTTTTTTTACGGGGATGCCAAACGGATAAATTTTTTTCTCGGGAATGCCTCGTTCAATATATTCAGCTTTCAGCTGCTCTGCCGGAATTATGTAATAATCACAGTCCGTTTCCTCGGTAAATGGAATGCAGGTATAATCGGTGGCGATAAAGTAACTTGGAGGGAGCTTTTTTCCCTTTCGTTTCATTCCGGTGATAATTTCAGCCGGATATAAATGCGTCATCACAATGGCGTCAAAATGATGGTCGGATAAGTATTTTTCCAGTTCGTCCGCCATTAGTTTATTCAAAAAATACACCGGAGAGGAAATCGGCAGGTGACGGTAGGCGTCTCCAAGACGGTAAATACCCCCGAACACGGCGGGCACCTTTTGAACCAACGAGGTATAGGCTTTATCAATAACCGCCGCTGTGCGCTCCCCCTTGAGCAAATAGGGATTCAAGGTCTTTACATTGTGCTCACGAAAGGTTAGTTCTTGTTCGAGGGCTGCGCACGCAGAGTTGTGTCCTCCTCCGGTTCCGCATGATAAGATGAGTGTATCCATAATAATTTTACTCCGATTCTTTCTTTTATTTCCTTACTGATATACAGCCGTATGCAAACCGTTGCCGTTATGATTGAGAATCCAAGCAAAACGGCGGGCGCGACGCCGAACAATATCATAAGTATCAGGGCGGACGGGTATGTAATCGCTGTGCGATAAAAATTCGGCGAGATACGCAAGGCGACTGAAAAAAATATGAAGACGCTTGCCAGCGACATAAGAGGCAGCCAATACGGTAAAATTCCCAATAAACATCCGAATGATGTGGCAATTCCCTTTCCGCCTTTAAATTTATGAAACAATGAAAAAATATGGCCGATTACGGGAGCGGCTAAGACAAAAGCAAGTCCCCAATCCATAGGATTTCGTGTTGTTGTGACATAGAGAGATGTCGGAACAAATCCTTTTAATAAATCGAACACAAGCGTCAGCAGACCGCACCAAAAGCCTCCGAATTTGAATGCGTTGGATGTACCCGGATTGTGATCTTTGCTTTCATTTATTGCATCCGCTTTGCCAAACAGACGGCAAAACAACCTGGCATATAGCACACTGCCGGACAAATATCCGACGACAGAAAAAAAGAACGCTTTGTCCATAAATCTTAATCAACTCTTTTCCTTATCTCATCTTAAAGGTATAAATATCATGCTGTGCAAATTCCTTTTTATGGAAAGCTATGCTTTGTTTTCAATATAATATAACTTCTCATAAAAAATGCCCGGAGACCGCAAACCGCACAGTGCGGTTACAGTTCCCGAGCAGAACAATATGTGGATTCGATGATTTGAGTTTCAGTTAATTGCTTAATGCTTGGAGTTCCCTCAATTTGATAGCTCAGAAAGCGCCAATATTCTTATTCACCGTACTTTTCGATGTAATCGGCCGCTTCTGCCGCTGCTTCGAGAATTGTGAATTTCGCCTCAAACGCCATAGCGTAAGCAAGCTGTTGACAGTTATCGGCATAGTCAAGCAGAATCTACAATGCGCCGCTCTCGGTTGGACTTATCAACGGCTTTTTTCTCGATGATTTTTGCCTTAGCCGCATTAAAGTTCGTCTGTGCCTGCGCAATCCTTGCCTTGTAATCAATAATTTGTTTCTCTGTTCTTGACTTTTGAATTTGTATGTTACTCTTGTAGCTGTTGCAAGTGTAACATTATATTTTTATTGTAGTGACAATTTTAACATAAGTCAAGGGAAATACCACAAAATGTGACAAAGAATGCGAAAATGTAACATGAAAAAGGAATGCAGTGCTCTTACAATGAGATTATAAGATTTATACTAAAATTTCAGGTATATTTTTCTGCCGAGATATGTTTATGATCATTTGCACGTCCTTACGTTAGTTAATATTCAAAATATCCAAGTCCTTTGAGATTTACAAGGAATTTTCTCATATACTCAAACGAGGTGACGGGCCATTCAAAGCCCATGCGGTAGAGAGCCTGCATCGTCATTTCATTGCTCTTGCCGACTTCGTATAATTTTCTGCCGTGCGACATATTCTCATACGCAATCACACTCGAAAGCACCTTTGCCTTCTCGGGATCGTTTTCTGCTTTCTTTAATTCCGCTTCATACTCGCTGTTTTCAGTGGGCTTCACGGTAAGACCTTGCCTGTTCATCTCTCTGTATAAATCGTTCATAAGCAATGCGTGATTGTTGTACGGGTGGAATACCACGCAATCTCTCGGCGACTGCGCCAGCAGCAGTATCGCCTTTGCCACGCAGTCTATCGGCGAAAGCTCGAACGGCATACCCATGCTTTCATACGGATAGCAGCCGATGAGATATGTGGATTTGAGTCGTCCCATAAAGCTGTTGGTCGTGAAATTGATTTGATACTCGCCGTCGCTATCGCGCGCCGACAGATTTCCTACGCGCATGATTTTCGCGTTAAGACCATTCGCCGCGCTTTCCAAAACCGCGCGCTCAGCCATGAATTTTGCGCCTGTATATTTGGAGCCTTGCACCTGACCGTAGTATAGCATATTTTCATTAAGCATTGAAACCTCTCCCGGACGGTCGAGGAACATTCCGCTGACGCTCATCGTGGAAACGTGTATGAGCCGTATCCCCGTTTCCTCGCAGAACGCGATAATATTCTGCACTCCGTGGTAGTTTACGTCCTCTATATCCGTTCCCTTCGAGAAATGCTTTACATTCGCCGCGCAGTTTATAAACGTGTCGGCTTTTATGCCCTTGAGCTTTTCAAAGTCGTTTTTGTTTGTTATGTCGCCGTCTATCACGGTTATTCTTTCGCCGTATTGCTCCGTTATATCATCCTCAAAGTAGTAATAGAAGAACAGAGATTTTAACCGCATATCCGCTGCCATTTTGCCCTTGCCGCGCATCAAACAGCATACGCTTCCGTCGAAATTTGCGAGCAGCTCGCGGAGTATATGCGCTCCCAAAAAGCCTGTCGCGCCGGTCAGAATTACATCGCCGATTTCCTGCTTTTCTCCGTTTATAAACGCGTCGATAGTGTTCTTTTCCAGTAAGCGGTTGATGTTCTCGTAATTGTAACCGTCAAACCGTATGATGCCGTTGTCTGCGCCGCTCGTGCCGTCTGTGAGCTTTGCAAGCGAGCGCGGCGTGGGATTAGCGAACACGTCGCCGTATGTTATATTGTAACCGAGCTTGCCTGCGGCGATAACGACGCGCGTTACAGTAAGCGATGTGCCGCCCAAATCGAAGAAGCTGTCATTTACCGATACCTTTTGAAGGTTCAGAATGTCCGCGAATATCTCGCAGAAACCCCTTTCTGACGCCGTTTCGGGCTTTGCCAATCTGTCGGCTTCGCTCTTGCCGGAAATTATAGGCTCGCCCAATGCTTTGATGTTCACCTTACCGTTGGGGGCTGTCGGCAGCTTATCAAGCCTGTTAAACGATGTGGGAATCATGTAATCCGTAAGCGACTTTTTCATTTCCGATTTCAGATACTCAACGTCGGGATTTCCGTCGGCAGTGTAGTACGCGCATATGCTGTCCTCGTGATTGACTTTTTTAATCACAACGACAGCCGAGCGTATTTCGTCTATGCTCGTCAGGCATTTTTCAATCTCGCCGAGCTCAATTCTCAGTCCGCGAAGCTTAACCTGACTATCCTTTCTGCCTAAAATTACGACGTCTCCTTTATCAGTCCAGCGCGCGTAGTCGCCCGAGCGGTAGAAGCGCTCGCCCTCGTATTCGATAAATGCCTCTGCCGTCTGTTCAGGAAGCCTGTTATAGCCTGCGGCAACGCCCAAGCCGCCTATCAAAAGCTCGCCTGCAACGCCTGCCGGCAGCTTGTTATTGTCCATATCGACAATGTATTCGCGGTAGTTTAACAGCGGTCTTCCGACGGATATTTTATCCGCGTTTGTAAGCTCTTTCGCGTTCGATGATACTGTAATTTCCGTCGGGCCGTAAGTGTTTATAATCCGTGCGCTCGTCTTTTCACGCAGTACGCTTAACAGCTTATCCGAATATTTTTCACCGCCCGATAAAATCATCTTGCAGTTTTTCATAGCGTCCGCGAATTCGTCAAGCTCCATATATACGAGAAGTCTTGACGGAGTAACGTCAAATGCGTCCACATCGTTTTCCTTAAAGAACCGCGCAAGCAAAAGCGGATTCGTCGTCTGTTCGTCGCTCGCGAAAGCGAGAGTAAGACCGTTGCAGAGCGTGACGGCCGTTTCCTGCAGCGACATATCAAACGATACCGTCGTAACCGAGCCGTAGCATTTGCAGCCCTCGGTTACGCAGCGAACCTGAAGATTGCGCTCATCGTCGGTAACATAGTTCGCGATACCGATGTGCCTGAGCATTACGCCCTTGGGCTTTCCGGTCGAGCCGGAGGTGTAAATAAGATACGCCAAATCATCGGGTGAAATTGCAGCATTCGGCTTTTTATCATCGCCGCCCGCTTCAAGCTCCGCTATATCGACCGTATTTTTATATGTTTTAAGCAATTCGCCGAAGGTTATTACAAGCTCCGCGCCGCTGTCATCTATAATGCTTTCTATTCTCTCCTTCGGATATTCGGGACAGGTCGGTATAAACGCGCCTCCTGCCTTTAATATGCCGAACATTGCCGCGAAAAATTCCGATGTTCTCTTCAGCAGTATAACAACGCGGCTGCCGTTTTTAACTCCGCGCTTTAATAACGCGTTCGCTACAATATTCGCGCGTCTGTCCATTTCGGCGTAGGTGAATTTACCGTCGCAGGCGATAATCGCCGCGCGGTCGGGGTGAAGCTCCGCCTGATGCTCAAATTTTTCATGCAGCAGCTTTATTTCCGGCTCCGCAAATCCGGTGTATGAGAAGTCGGCGATTTGCTTTTCGCCCGCAGTATCAAGCATTGACAGCTTGCGCACCTTGCTGTCCGGATTTTCGACTATCCTTTCCGCTACTGTCTTAATCGCGTTTGCAAATTTGCTCATCAGCTCATGACTGTAAACGGCGTCGTTATAGTGAACATTTACGCATTCCGTTCCGTCTGTTTTTTCGATGTGCACGCCCGTGTCGAATTTTACACGCTGCTCGCCGATAAGCTCCCGTTCGATCAATTTTCCGCCCATATAAAATTCGTCCACAATTCCGAGCTGATACGCATACAGAATATGCGGCGCGTAGTTGAATTTTCGGCACACATCGGCATAGGGGTATTCCTCGTCCGGCTCCGACGCGGCAAACTGGACAAACTTCTCGTTCATCAGATAGTCAAGGGAAACTTGCC
>CANQEU010000034.1 GCA_947595635.1 uncultured Clostridia bacterium | reverse complement strand
TTGCCGGCTCCCGAAATGCTTACAACAGCGCCGTTAATATCCTTGCCGTTTTGCTTGAGCATTTCCTCGGTGAGATAAAGCAGGCCGTAGCCTGTAGCCTCTGTTCTTGCAAGCGAACCGCCAAAGGTGAGACCCTTGCCGGTCAATACGCCCTCATAGCAGTTTCTGATTCTCTTATACTGACCGAACATAAAGCCAATCTCTCTTGCGCCCGTTCCTATATCGCCAGCCGGAACGTCTGTATCTGCGCCGATATGACGCTGAAGCTCTGTCATAAAGCTCTGACAGAACGCCATAACCTCGCGGTCGCTTTTTCCCTTCGGGTCAAAGTCAGAGCCGCCCTTGCCGCCGCCTATCGGAAGACCTGTAAGAGAATTCTTGAATATCTGCTCAAAGCCAAGGAACTTGATAACGCCGAGGTTTACCGACGGGTGAAGTCTTAAACCGCCCTTATATGGCCCTATTGCGCTGTTGAACTGTACTCTGAAGCCGCGGTTTACCTGAACCTTGCCGTTGTCGTCAACCCACGGAACACGGAACATAACAACACGCTCAGGCTCTGTGATTCTCTCAAGAATTCCTGCTGCCTCATACTGAGGATTTTTCTCAAATACCGGGGCAAGAGACTCCAAAACCTCTGTTGCCGCCTGAATAAACTCCGGCTCGTTTGAATTTTTTGCTTTCAGCTTTTCCAATTGTTCGCTAACATATGACATTGGAAGCTACCTCCTTTTTAAATACATAAAAAATAAGTACATCAGCACGCCAAATTGCGCTAATGTACCATAGTGCATTCAGCTCCTTTGCTGACTGATAAATATAATAACACTTTATTTCCTCTATTGCAAGAATTTTGCAATATTTTTTAATGATAATTGCATAATTCGGTTGTTTCTCCAAATATATTCAAGATTTTAATGCAAAAATGACAAAAAATAGATTAAAAAAATCACTTTTCATTTTTTCTTTGCCAAACTTTAAATAGATGTTGCTAAAAATCCTTTCTTAGAGTATAATTATAGTGATTTTTTATTTCGTTTTTTAAACGGAAAATATTTGCAATGTCAAAGTGAGAGGTGTTTTTCAATGGAAAAGGGTAAGCAGATTTATGAGGGAAAGGCAAAAAAGGTTTTTGAAACATCAGACCCGGAGCTTTGCATCGTGTCGTATAAGGACGACGCAACGGCGTTTAACGGAGAGAAGAAGGGGACTATTACAGGCAAGGGCGTTGTCAACAATAAGATGTCTAATTTTATGTTCAAGCTTCTTGAGGAACAGGGTATAAAGACAGATTTTGTTGAGGAGCTGAACGACAGAGACACCGTTTTAAAAAGGGTAGAAATAGTTCCGCTTGAGGTTATTGTAAGAAACAAGGCGGCCGGCAGTCTTTCAAAGCGTCTTGGACTTCCCGAAGGCACCCCGATGAAAACTACCGTTTTGGAATTTTGTTATAAAAACGATGAGCTCGGCGATCCTATAGTAAACGAATATCATATTCTTGCGGCAGATCTTGCAACAAAAGAGGAAATAGACAAGATTGCGCAGATGGCTCTTAAAATAAACGACGTAATGATTGAATTTTTCAAGGGCGTAAATATAGACCTTATCGACTTTAAGCTTGAGTTCGGCAGATTTAAGGGCGACATTATTCTTGCTGATGAGATTTCACCCGACACCTGCCGCTTTTGGGATGTAAACACAGGCGAAAAGCTTGACAAGGATCGTTTCCGCCGTGATATGGGCGGCGTTGAAGAGGCGTATGCCGAGGTTATGAAAAGAATAGGACTTTAATTGATTTGTTCAAGTGAATAAGTAAGCCGAAGAAAGATATAGATGTTAAAAATGCTTTTGGGGTGAAGTTTTTGAATTTTTCATTTGACGGATTCAGTGAAGAGGGACTGCACGAGGAGTGCGGCGTATTTGGAATTTACAGCGACGGAACGCTCAACCCTGCGTATGCCTGCTATAACGGACTTCTTGCTCTTCAGCACAGAGGGCAGGAAAGCTGCGGAATAGCGGTGAACGACTGCGGAGTTATAAGCAGCCATAAGGATATGGGGCTTGTAAGCGAGGTGTTCAATAATAAGGTTCTTGACGGCTTAGAGGGACAGCTTGCCGTTGCCCATGTTCGTTATTCAACGGCAGGGGGCAGCGTCAGAGAAAATTCACAGCCTTTGGTAATGCGTTATGTCAAGGGCGTTATAGCCATTGCGCATAACGGAAATCTGACGAACGCTTTTGAGGTGCGCCGTGAGCTTGAACACAGGGGAGCGATTTTCCAAACCACTATTGATTCCGAGGTAATTGCTTATGTTATTGCGCGGGAAAGAATAAAGAGCCACTCGGTGGAAGAGGCTGTAAGACGCGCGATGTATCAGATAAACGGAGCATATTCTCTGCTTGTAATGAGTCCGAGAAAGCTTATCGCCGCCCGCGACCCTCACGGCTTTCGTCCGCTTTGTATGGGCAGGATAAACAACACGATAGTTTTTGCAAGCGAAACCGCGGCGCTTGACGCGGCAGGCGCAGAATTTGTGCGTGACGTTGAGCCGGGAGAAATTGTTGTTGTTGATGAAAAAGGAGTGCGCTCCATAAGAGATCACTGCGGCGGCAAGAAATCGCTTTGCGTTTTTGAATACATATATTTTGCGCGCACCGATTCCGAGATAGACGGAATAAGCGTTTATGAGGCAAGAAAACAGGCAGGAAGGATCCTCGCGAGAGAATTTCCTGTTGACGCCGATATAGTTATCGGAGTTCCCGAATCGGGTATAGACGCCGCAATTGGCTACAGCGAGGCAAGCGGCATACCGTATGAAAAGGGAATAGTAAAAAACAGCTATATAGGAAGAACCTTTATAAAGCCGTCTCAAAAGGAGAGAATGAAGAGCGTAAGAATAAAGCTTAATCCGCTTTGCAATACGGTAAAGGGAAAGAGAGTTGTAATGCTCGACGACAGCATAGTAAGAGGCACCACCTGCGACAGAATAGTAAGAATGCTGAAGGAGGCAGGGGCAAAAGAGGTTCACCTCAGAATAAGCTCGCCGCCGTTTATGTGGCCGTGCTACTACGGAACGGACATACCGTCGAAGGAGGAGCTTATCGCCTGCAATTACTCTATTGAGGAAATAGGCAAAATAAGCGGCGCGGATTCAATAGGATTTTTACCTGCCGACCGGCTTCATGAAATGCTTTTTAATCGCGACTGCGGCTTTTGCGACGCTTGCTTTACCGGAAGGTATCCTGCTGAAACTACAGAAAAGATGCTTGCCGGCAAGGAGCGCGGCGGTATGAATTACAATAAAGAAAACGAGTGCGTAGGAAAGAAAGGATAATCAAATGAAGGACGTTTACGAATCTCCGCTTTCATCAAGATATGCCGATGATAAAATGAAATATATTTTTTCGCCGGACAAGAAGTTCAGAACATGGCGCAGGCTGTGGATAGCGCTTGCCGAGGCGGAAATGGAGCTTGGACTTCCAATTACTCAGGAGCAAATCGACGAGATGAAGGAGAATGCCGACGATATTAACTATGACGTTGCGGCAGAGCGCGAAAGGCTTGTGCGGCACGACGTTATGTCTCACGTTTACGCTTACGGCGTTCAGTGTCCTAAGGCAAAAGGCATAATACATCTTGGTGCGACAAGCTGCTATGTCGGCGACAATACAGATATAATAATAATGACGGAGGCGCTTGAATATCTCAGGGATAAGCTTGTTACCGTTATAAAGGAGCTAAGCGCCTTTGCTATGAAATACAAATCGCTGCCCACTCTTGCGTTTACGCATTTTCAGCCGGCGCAGCCGACGACTGTAGGCAAGCGCGCAACGCTTTGGATACAGGATTTGTTAATGGATTTGGAGGACGTTGAGCATCAGCTAAGCAAGGCGAAGCTTTTGGGCTCTAAGGGAACAACGGGAACACAGGCGAGCTTTTTGGAGCTGTTTGACGGCGACCACGAAAAATGCCGTGAGCTTGACAGACGGATAGCCGAAAAAATGGGATATAAGGCTTGTTTTGCGGTGTCAGGTCAGACATATTCAAGAAAGCTTGATCATCAAATGCTTTCCGTGCTCAGCGGAATAGCGCAGAGCGCAGCCAAGTTTTCAAATGACATAAGGCTTCTACAGCACCTTAAGGAGATAGAGGAGCCGTTTGAGAAAAATCAGATAGGCTCGTCGGCGATGGCTTACAAGCGCAATCCTATGAGGTGTGAAAGAATAGCAAGTCTTGCAAGATATGTTATAGCAACCGAGCTTAATCCGGCTATGACAGCGTCTACGCAGTGGTTTGAAAGAACGCTTGACGATTCCGCAAACAAGAGGATAAGCGTTGCGGAGGCGTTCCTTGCCACGGACGGAATTTTGAATTTGTATGCAAATGTTGCCGACGGACTTGTAGTGTATGAAAAGGTAATAGAACAAAGGCTGCGCAGAGAACTGCCGTTTATGGCGACCGAGAACATAATGATGGACGCGGTAAAGGCAGGCGGCAACCGTCAGGAGCTGCACGAAAAAATAAGAGTTCATTCAATGGCGGCTTCAAGAGTTATAAAGGAAGAGGGCGGAGAAAATGACTTGCTTGAAAGAATTGCGTCCGACCCTGCGTTTGGCGTAACGCTTGAGAAGCTTAACAGTATAATAAGTCCGGAAAAATATGTGGGACGTGCGCCGCAGCAGACAGAGGACTTTATAAATAATGAAGTGAAAAACGCTTTAAAGGCATATGAAAATATTGAAAGCTATAAGGCTGAAATAAACGTATGACCCGGTCGCAGATGTTCTCAGCCGCTTTAGGCGTCTGAGAACATCGCGGTCATAAAGCGGCAAAGCCTTGCCGCTTTATGACTGAGGAGCGAAGCTCCGTGCGACCGCCGCGACGAGCCAAAGCTTTACCGCTCAAGTCTTTCGGGGCTGTGCTCCGATGTAAATTCAAATTTAAGCGAGCTTTGTTCGCCGTTGATTCAGACGGACAAGGCTTTCGGTGTTTAATGCGCCGCATAACGGCGCTATTGGGGCGAAACTCAACAAAGGGGAAGACTGCCTCTCTGTCGGGCGACCGACTGAAATACACAAACGGAGGAGATAAAAATGATAAAGGCAATAGTAGGAGCTAACTGGGGCGACGAGGGCAAGGGAAAAATTACCGATGTTCTCGCCGAAAATTCAGATATAGTAGTACGATTTCAGGGCGGCAGCAATGCAGGCCATACAATAGTAAATAATTACGGAAAGTTTGCTCTGCATCAGCTTCCGTCGGGAGTTTTTCACAGTAATATAGTAAATATAATAGGCAACGGGGTAGCGCTGAGCGTTGAAAACCTTGTAAAGGAGCTTGCGGATATTAAATCAAGAGGAGTTCCTGAGCCGAAAATACTTGTTTCTGACAGAGCGCAGATAGTAATGCCTTATCATGTAGCGTTTGACTGCTACGAGGAGGAGCGTTTGGGAAAGAACTCGTTTGGCTCAACAAAATCCGGCATAGCTCCTTTTTATTCCGATAAATACTCAAAAATAGGCTTTCAGGTCAACGAGCTTTACGACGATGTAGACAGCCTGAAGGAAAAAATAAAGCACGTTCTTGAGATAAAGAACGCGATTCTTGTAAATCTTTATCACAAGACGCCTGTTACAGAGGAAGAAATATTCGACAAGCTCATGGAATACAAGGAGATGCTTGCCCCTTATGTTGCCGATACGTTTGATTTTCTGTATCATGCGGTAAAGGACGGCAAAAACATTCTGCTTGAGGGTCAGCTTGGAGCGCTGAAGGATACAGATTTTGGAATTTATCCTATGGTAACATCATCGAATACAATAGCGGGATACGGCGCGGTAGGCGCAGGCATTCCGCCGTATGAGATAAAGGAGATAGTAACGGTTGTTAAGGCTTATTCATCCGCTGTTGGAGCAGGTGAATTTGTAAGCGAGATACACGATAAGGAGGTAGCCGACGAGCTTCGCCGCAGAGGAGGAGACGGCGGCGAATACGGCGCAACAACGGGCAGACCGAGAAGAATGGGCTGGCTTGACCTTGTTGCAACAAGATACGGCTGTCGGGTTCAGGGCACAACTAAGATAGCATTTACCGTTTTGGACGTTCTCGGATATCTTGATGAAATACCGGTTTGCATAGGATATGAGCTTGACGGTGAGCAAATTGATTATTTCCCGTCTACGACAAAGCTAAAAAGATGCAAGCCGGTGCTCAAAAAAATGCCGGGCTGGAAATGCGATATTTCGGGAATAAAGAAATATGACGATTTGCCGGAAAACTGCAAAAGGTATATTGAATTTGCCGAGGAGCAGATAGGCATTCCTATCGGGATAGTTTCAAACGGTGCGTCAAGGGATAATATAATTTACAGATGATCGTATAAAAATTTGGGGTGTTGTTATGGAGCGTAAAAATGAAGCTGTATTGGTAATGGACTTTGGCGGTCAGTATTGCCAGCTTATTGCAAGACGTGTCAGAGAGCAGAATGTATTTTGTGAAATAAAATCATATAGAACGACGGCAAAGGAGATTTTAGAGGCAGGCTATAAGGGAATAATTTTTACAGGAGGGCCGAACAGCGTTTATGAGGAGAGTGCGCCGAAGTGCGACCCTGAGCTGTTTACCTGCGGAGTGCCTGTGCTTGGAATTTGTTACGGAGCTCAGCTTATGGCATATACGCTCGGCGGCGAGGTCGCAAGCTCTCAGGTTAAGGAGTATGGCAACACCAAAGCGAGCTTTGATTCCGATTCAAGTCTTTTCTCCGGCTTGCCGGCAGAGGGCGTTTGCTGGATGAGCCACACCGATTACATAGCAAAGCCGCCAAAGGGGTTCGACGTTATCGCAAAGAGCGATCATTGTCCTGTGGTTGCAATGGAGGACAGGGAAAGAGGACTGTGCGCTATGCAGTTCCATCCCGAGGTGCAGCACACCGAAAACGGCAGCACGATGCTCAGAAACTTTTTATACAATGTATGCAAGTGCAGCGGCGACTGGGAGATGTCGTCGTTTGTAAAGGATACGATAGAGAAAATAAAGGCACAGGTAGGGGATAAGACCGTAGTATGCGGACTGTCCGGCGGAGTAGATTCATCGGTCGCAGCGGTTTTGGTACATAAAGCCATAGGAAAAAATCTGACCTGTATTTTTGTTGACCACGGACTTTTGCGCAAAAATGAGGGCGATGAGGTCGAGGAGGTTTTCCGCCGTCAGTTTGATATGAATTTGATACGCGTCGACGCGAAGGAGCGCTTTCTTACAAAGCTTATGGGAGTAAGTGACCCTGAAAGAAAGAGAAAGATAATAGGCGAGGAATTTATAAGGGTATTCGAGGAAGAGGCAAGGAAGCTCGGCTCGACCGACTATCTGTGTCAGGGCACGATTTATCCTGACGTTGTAGAAAGCGGAGTAGGCGAAGCGGAGGTAATAAAGAGCCACCACAATGTCGGAGGACTGCCTGATGATATAGGATTTATCGGGCTTGTAGAGCCGCTTAGAGATTTGTTTAAGGACGAGGTAAGAAAAGCAGGAACAGAGCTTGGAATACCCGATTTTCTTGTATGGCGTCAGCCGTTCCCCGGGCCGGGACTTGCGATAAGGGTTATGGGGGAAATAACGGATGAAAAGCTTGATATACTAAAGGACGCAGATGCGATTTTCCGCGAAGAAATAGCGAAAGCCGGACTTGAGCGCAGCATAAACCAGTATTTTGCCGTGTTGACAAATGTAAGAAGCGTCGGAGTAATGGGCGACGGGCGCACATATGATTATACAATTGCTCTCAGAGGAGTTACAACAAGCGACTTTATGACAGCGGACTGGGCAAGAATACCGTATGACGTGCTCGCAAAGGTCAGCAGCAGAATAATAAACGAAGTAAAGAACGTAAACCGCATAGTTTACGACATAACAAGCAAACCCCCCGCAACTATTGAGTGGGAATGATTGCGAAAGCCCCAAAAAGCCAGTAATCATGCGGGTTTTCGGATTTCCAAAGTGCCTTTTGATAACAATTTGATAACATCCATTTAGTAACCCTTTATTCTTTACCCACTGGTGGTTGGGTTATCAGAATAAAATTGGTGTGGTTTTGGAACTAATGTAAGGGAGTTGTATTTATGAATAAATTAGTTGAGGACTATCTGAATAACAAGGCAGAAGAAGCCGCAAATGCAGAACAAAAAAAGAAAGATGCCTTGTTGCTTAAATTAGGTCTTTATGAAAAAGAATACTCTGTGGACAGTACATACTCGGTTGACTATCCGTTAAGTGAGTGGGATTCTGAAAACAGTATTATGAGATATTATAGGAAAATACCGATAGCAGTATCTGACGATGAGTATTTGGAAATTCTGAAGTATCAAAAAGCAACCGAAGTGGAATATAAAAAGAATAACACTGTTTCTATTGTCTTTAAAATCTTAGCTTTGATCGTCTTTGTATGCGGTTTCATTGCTGGTATCGTTTTGGGGCAGACCGAAGTCATCGGCCTTTATTCACATTACACAAAATTTTCGTTCGCTGCTGCATTATCATACTGGGCAATTAGTTTTGTCAGCGGAATGATTTTCATTGGATTTGCTGAAATAATACAACTGCTGCATGACCTCAGGAAGAAGAATTGATACGATTTTGATACTAAAAATCATATCAACTGATATAATCCAAAGAAAAACACGCCGTTTTGCCCCGAAAAATCCATATCAAAAAGCCCTTAGCTGTGCAGTAACACGGCTGAGGGCTTATTGCGTAATTTGATGTCATCTTTTTCTTTTTTTCAGCACTATTATAATCTGCGAACCACCGCCGTCACCGACGACGGTCTTTTTCTTTTCATCAGGAATTCAAGAAATCATAAGGTCGGCAGCATAGTTGATATTAAAAAATAAAGCTAAGACCTTGATTTGGTGTTATAATCTTATTGAAAGTCTTTTTTGTAAAAAATTTCGGGTTTGATGTAGTATTCGCTGTTAAAACCGTAGTATATAGGTGAAGCCGGAAAGGAGGCGGTGAGATGATAGATGATGAAAAAATCATAGACCTGTTTTTTGAGCGTTCCGAGCAAGGCATACGGGAGTTGGACCATAAATACGGAAAAATTTGTCACAACCTCTCGTACAACATCGTGAACAACAGGCAAGACGCTGAGGAATGCGTCAACGACGCTTACTTGGGCGCATGGAACGCCATTCCCCCGACACGTCCTGATCCACTGCTGTCTTACATTTTGAAAATCGTTCGTAACATTTCATTGAAGCTGTATTACAAAAAGGAAGCTGCGAAACGAAGCAGCCATTACACTATTGCCTTAGATGAAATCAAAGGCTGTATCGCAGACCGGAACACAGTAGAAGCCGAGATTGAAGCCGTAGAATTAGCACGCATTATTGAAAGCTTTCTGGATACGCTCACTGTCGAGAACCGTGTTATCTTCATGCGCCGCTATTGGTTTTCTGATAGCTGTAAAGACATAGCCGAGTTTGTAGGGCTTTCGGAGAAAAATATCTCAGTCCGGCTGACCCGTATCCGCAAAAAAATGAAAATCTATTTAGCAGAAAGAGAGGTATTCGTATGAACTCAAAGAAATTTTCCGACGCCATGAGTGAGCTTGACGCGAAATATGTTGATGAAGCTCTCAACTACAAAAAGAAAGCAAGGAAACCTGCTTGGGCTAAATGGGGAGTTGTTGCGGATTGTTTACTTCTCGTAGTTTGCGCTACTGTTCTTTTTATGCCGAGCACATCAAATGTGCCTATTGATAATAACAAGATAGATATACAGAATAAGCCTTCGGAGGATATTGTAAGCGACACAAAAGAAAATCCTTCCGTCCCTTCCGTCCCTTCCGGCACTGAGGTAGTTGACTCTTCGCCCGTGTATTATAGCAGTTTAATGCTGGCGGACGGTGCCTTAAACGAAGAAGCCCTTACTCTTTTTTCATCGTCCGCGATGGTTGATATTGCAGAATTCGATGAATCCACACTGTCACAGAATCATTGCTGTATGCTCATAGAGGGAACCGTCGAAAATCTCTATGTCAAGCACTATACTTATGATATTTATAGTGATAAGTTTGAAGAAAACGGTGTTCTTCATAGCAAGACGGATACTATCGTTTATGAAGTTGCCGTTGATAAAACGTGGTATGGCGAGGATGTCAGCGGAAAAACAATTCTCATTGAAGATACATCCTACTTCACTGAGCCGATTTTAGCGGTAAAAGAGGGTGGAAGGTATGTATTGCCGCTTTACGAATACGGCGATTCCATACTGATACCGGAAGATGAATATGCAGGCGGCGATATTAAAAGAGAAACTGCCTATAGTACGATTTATCCCTATCATCCGCAAATTGAAGTTACAAGCGATGGCTCGTATTTAGTTTCCAAAGATTGGACAACATTGGTAGAAAATCATGCGAGAGAAGTTATCATGGACACGTTAGATGATGAGGATTATTGGAAGGACAAAATGTATTTGGTTGATGAAAACACCTTTGCAAAACAAATGACTATTTTGATTGAGAGTATATTGAAGTAAATGAAAGGCTATAAATTACCATAAATAAAGATTAGAATAAAACCTAACTGCAAACTGAATAAGCTGTTTTTATTGTTATTGTTGGAAAAGACGTGTTCGTATGATATAATATCCTTGTCACCTGATTTGCGCGTTCAAAATCAATTATGAGCCGGCTTGTTTTAAGCATAATATCTTTAAACGGACTCGTTAAAAGGAGCAGTATTATGACTCAAGATATCGTTTCGTCGGAAAGCAATAATAAATATAACGGTAAAAGTGAAAAAGGAAAAACAGCGCTATATACAGTTATGAGCGTTGAGGACTTTCGCAAAAATGCCGAAAAATTCCCTTATCATAAGGAGATGCTGCACAGCCTCGGCTCTATACGCTACTGCAAGGCGGAGGCATATAACGACTGCGTGTTCGGTACATTTCGCCTGCCCGGAAAAAGACATGACAGAACGGCTGCTCTTTCGTTCGGATTTTTCATTACCAAGCAAAGTCTGACCTTCATCGAAAACGAGGGCAAGCTAAAGCCGTGGCTTGAAAAGCATTCTGAAATACTTTTTGAATCAAAATCCTCAGATCAGCTTTTTTTAAATGTATTAAAGCTTATGACCGATGACGATATGATGTATTTACTGCACATAGAAGCAGAGGCGGATGAGATGGAGGACGAATTGATAAATGATAAGGTTAAGGATATTTTCCCCACATTGACAAAATACAGGCGGAAGCTGTCGGAGCTTAACGCCTATTACGAACAGCTTGCCGATATATGCGAGGTATTTCAGTCTGACGCGTGCCGCGGTATTGTAAAGGACGCTCAAGCGTGGAGCAAATTTGTCGGACACGCCGAAAGACTGCAAGGCCATGTTCATATTCTGCGCGAAAATATGCTTCAGCTCAGAGAGCTTGAGCAATCAATTCAGGATTCACGGCAAAACAGGATTATCGGAATATTGACTATAGTAGCAACGATTTTTTTGCCGCTTACTCTCCTTACCGGCTGGTACGGTATGAATTTTGAGTTTATGCCGGAGCTGAAGTGGAAATACGGATATTTAGTTGTGATTGTTGCGACTGCCGTTATCACTATAGGCGAATTTATTTACTTTAAAAAGAAAAAATTTTTTTAAAATCCATAGTAAATCATACGGCGGCTTTTAATGCCGTATGAAGAAACCGAGAAAATTTGCGTAAGCTTTATATCAAAAAGGGAGCAAGGTATGAGGGTACTCTACGTTTCTGATTTAGACGGTACATTGTTGAGAAGCAATGAAAGAACGTCTGAATATACAAATCAGGTAATCAATCGCTTAACTGAAAAAGGTATGATTTTTTCTTACGCCACGGCACGTTCGCTGATAACCGCAAAAAGGGCGGCCGGCGGAATAAACGCAAAAATTCCGCTTATCGTATATAACGGGGTCTTTGTAATAGATAATCTTACGGGCGATATTTTGGTGGAAAACTATTTTGATTACAGCGTATATTCGGTTTTGGACGTGCTGCTCGCTGATAGAGTATATCCAATCGTGTATGCGTACATAGACGGAAAGGAAAAATTCTCATTTCTACCCGAATATTGCTCACACGCAACGATTGAGTTTCTTCAGGGCAGAAAGGGAGACCCTCGTACAAATGCAGTTAAGACGGCAGAAGATTTGAAGAAGGGAAAAATTTTCTACATCTCATGCATTGACGATGCGAAAAAGCTTAAGCCGCTTTACGAGAAATATAAGGACTTATATCATTGCGTTTATAATACCGATATATACACAGGCGAGCAGTGGCTCGAAATCATGCCGCCAAACGCATCAAAGGCAAGCGCGATAAAGCAATTAAAGTCTATTCTTAAATGCGAGAAAACAATTGTATTCGGCGATGGCATAAATGATATAGATATGTTTGAATCGGCAGATGAGAGTTATGCCGTTCAGAATGCGGATGACGAGCTCAAAAAAATCGCGACCTCTGTTATTGAATCCAACGACGAGGACGGCGTTGCAAGGCGGCTTGATGAAAATTTTGAGCGTATCGGGGATTGACAGAATATGATTTTGGGTATATACTTTAATGCGTAAAAGCTTAAAAGCGCTAAAGCACTTAGTGCGGCGCATTTTTTATGCGATAATTTGCTTTGCCCTCTATTGTGCCGGGGCAGAGAGAGGAGAGATTTTATTATGGCAAGAATAGGAGATTTGATGACCGTAAGGTCGGATATAAAGGTGCTTGACGCAACGATACGCGACGGTGGACTTTGCAACAACTTTGAGTTTTCGGACGAGTTTGTAAGAGAGCTTTATAAAACAAATATCGCCTGCGGCGTCGATTATATGGAGTTCGGCTACAGAGCTTCTAAGAAGCTGTTTAATGAAAGCGATTTCGGAAAGTGGAAGTTTTGTGACGAAGAGGCTATACGCAGCATAGTAGGGAATAACGACAGCAAGATGAAAATTGCCGTTATGGCTGACGTCGGAAGATGCGATTTTAAAGAAGATTTTATTCCTAAGTCCGAAAGCGTCATCGACCTTGTGCGCGTTGCCTGCTATATACACCAAATTCCGGCTGCTCTTGAAATGGTGGAATATTTTCATTCGCTCGGCTATGAAACATCGTGCAATATTATGGCGATAAGTCAGGCAAACGAGTCTCAAATTGAGTCCGCGCTCGATATGCTCGGCAAAAGCAACGTGGATATAATTTATCTTGTTGATTCATACGGCTATTTTTACCCTGAATCGGCAGCCGAGCTTGCGAAGAAATATGTTGAGTACGGCGAAAAATACAATAAGATAATCGGATTTCATGCCCATAACAATCAAAATCTTGCGTTTGCAAATACTATTGAAACTATGTCTTACGGAGTAAGCTATCTTGACGCTACCGCAAGCGGAATGGGCAGGGGCGCAGGCAACTGCGCAATGGAGCTTTTGCTCGGCTTTTTGCGAAACCCCAAATACAGCCTTTATGCACTGCTGACATTCATTGAAAGGTATATGCTGCCGCTTAAGGCGCAGGGCGTTAAGTGGGGCTTTGATATACAATATATGATAACGGGTCAGTTGAATCAGCATCCGAGAGAGGCGATGAAGTTCACCTCGGAGGGCAGAACCGACTACTGTAATTTTTACAAGTTTATTTCCGATAACGAATAAATGCAATAAAAAAAGAAAATGCCTGCTCCTTATTGCGAGCAGGCATTTTGATGTATTAACAATTTTACGCCGTCTGAACCTCTCTGCTTTTCAGGTCGCGCCTGAAAAGCGCCCTGAAAAGCACTCTTACGAGCGGCTGTATAAAGAAAAGCTGCGATAATACCGCAAACGGAAAATTGAAGCACACAAGCTTTATCCAGTTTGCAAGCATTGTTAATATATTAAAGCCCTGATAGTATGGGTAATAAATAATCGACGCGACAAGGCTCATTGCGGGACACATAAGGGCTGCCGTTGCGCAGATTATTGCTGTTTCAAATAATACGGGATGTGTTGTTTTCGGGTCGAAAACACGCGCGGCAAGCTTAAAAGAGCATGGGCTTCCCATTATTATTTCAAGAGTATAGGCAAAAACAAATTCAAGCAGAACTACAGCCCATATCGGATAGTACGCTCCAAGCATATAAACTCCGCCCTGAGCGTTTATGGCGTCAAGCACGCTGTTCGTTCCGGCTGCGCTCATAAGCGCGCTGCCGTTGATTACATACAGACTGTAAAATACATAGGCGTGCACAGTTATAACAACTGTCATAAATGCGAACACCATTCTTTGAAACTGATTTCTCGGCATATTTAAAATCCCCTTTTCTCGTTTAAACGCATAAAAAACACGCTTTACCGGCAGGTAAATCAACAGCAAATTCCGTAATCAGATTTACATGCCTGAAGGCAAAACGTGTGTCGTATGCGTTAAAAATTTATTTCCGGGTCATTTTATCATACCGAAATTTTTTTGTCAAGCCGAATTTATCATTTACGAGAGCGTAAAATTTTCAAAGCAAAGCCCTGCTTATCCTGCTTATAAAATAAAAAAATTATACTCCTGCTCTTTTCAAAATCCCGTCTGTGGTTTATAATCAATATGTTACGGTATTATTTGGCAGGGTCTTATATGGACTTTGAAAAATAAAGCTTATAATTGTGCCGAAAGGATAATTCGGCTTTTCACAATTAAAAAATCGCAGGGAGAATAGCTTATTGAACAAGGGGGTGTGCTTGTGCCGGAGGAAAAACAGATACATTCTGGACACAGAGACAGAGTGCGCATTAAATTTATAGAGAGCGGACTTGACGGCTTTGAGCCGCACGAGGCGCTTGAGCTTTTGCTTTATTATTGCATACCGCGCAAGGACACAAACCCAATAGCGCACAAGCTGCTCGACAGCTTCGGTTCGCTATCCGCCGTGCTTGACGCTCCGCTCGACGCGCTGAAGGAGTGCGGCCTGAGCGAAAATGCCGCAACTCTTTTAAAGCTTGTGCCGCAGATGAGCAGATTATATCTTGATGACAGACACAGTAACAGCAAGGTGGTCGATTTGGACGATTTGGGCGGCAGACTTTTGCATAAGTTTGTCGGAAGAGATTACGAGGCTGTCGTGCTTATGCTGCTCGATGTTAAATACAAGGAGGTATTTTGCGGAGTTATAAGCAAAGGCTCCGTCAATTCCTGCGATTTGTATATAAGAAAAATAATAGAGAATGCTATGATTTATAATGCGTCATACGCCGTGCTGTCGCACAATCACCCAAGCGGACTTGCTCTGCCGTCAATGGCGGATCTTGAAAGTACAAGAACGGTATCTCAGGCGTTGTCGCTTGTGGGTGTAAAGCTGCTTGACCATGTGGTGGTTGCTGACGGCGATTATGTATCAATGCGGCAATCGGGGATTTGCACCGAGGCGTTTAAAAACAATAATTAGAGCCTGCCCTGCTGCCTGATACGGCTTTAGCATACGCTTTATTAAGCGCCGGCAGGGCTGACAGATATAAAAATATAAAAAGCACGACCGTTTTTAGAAAGGAGGATAAGCTATTGGCTGATTTTAAGCTGCACTCGAAATTTAAGCCCACCGGCGACCAGCCGCAGGCTATAGAAGCGATAGTAAGGGGTATCGAAAACGGTGACCGTGAGCAGTCGCTGCTCGGAGTTACGGGGTCGGGAAAAACCTTTACAATGGCGAATGTTATCGAGCGCATAAACCGTCCCACTCTTGTGCTTGCGCACAATAAGACGCTTGCCGCACAGCTTTGCAGCGAGTTTAAGGAGTTCTTTCCTGAAAACGCGGTTGAATACTTCGTTTCGTATTATGATTATTATCAGCCGGAGGCTTATGTTGCACAGACCGATACCTATATTGAAAAGGACAGCTCAATAAATGATGAAATAGACAAGCTGAGGCACAGCGCAACGCTTGCGCTCTCCGAGCGTAGGGACGTTATAATAGTTTCAAGCGTTTCCTGTATTTACAGCCTCGGAAATCCTATAGACTACCGTAATATGGTAATAAGCCTTCGTCCCGGAATGGAAAAGAACCGGGACGATCTTCTGCAAAAGCTTGTTGAGCTTCAGTATGAGCGGAATGATATAAACTTTGTCAGAAACAAATTCAGGGTAAGGGGAGATGTAGTCGAGATTTTCCCTGCCGGCAGCGGCGACAGAATTTTAAGGGTAGAGTTTTTCGGCGATGAAATAGACAGAATAACAGAGCTTGATCCTCTTACGGGAGAGGTCTTATCCACACTGCGCCATGCGGCTGTTTATCCCGCTTCGCATTATATAGTTCCGCAGGAAAGAATGGGCGCGGCTCTTGAAGAAATAGAGAGGGAGCTTGAAGAAAGGCTTGAATATTTCCGCTCGGAGGGGAAGCTGCTTGAGGCTCAAAGGATAGAGCAGCGGACAAGATACGATATGGAGATGTTGAGAGAAATCGGCTTTTGCTCCGGCATTGAGAATTACTCAAGGATAATATCCGGCAGAGCTCCCGGCAGCGCTCCGTATACGCTGTTAAACTATTTTCCGGATGATTTTCTGCTCTTTGTCGACGAGTCGCATGTAACTCTCCCTCAGGTTCGGGGAATGTATGCAGGGGACAGGGCGAGAAAGAAAAATCTTGTAGATTACGGCTTCCGTCTGCCTTCCGCGTTTGACAACAGACCCTTGAATTTTGATGAATTTTATGAGAGAATCAATCAGGCGGTTTACGTCAGCGCAACTCCGGGCGATTTTGAAAAGGAGCACAGCACGCAGATAGTTGAGCAGGTAATTCGTCCGACGGGACTGTTAGACCCGAATATATCCGTTCGTCCGACGGAGGGTCAAATTGACGACCTTGTGTCTGAAATAAATATAAGGGCAGCAAGGGGCGAAAGAGTGCTGGTTACTACTCTTACTAAGAAAATGACTGAGGATTTGACCGCGTATTTTGAGGAGTTTGGCATAAGGGTGCGCTATATGCACCACGACATAGACACCGTTGAGCGAATGGAGATAATAAGAGATCTGCGCCTTAATGAATTTGACGTGCTTGTCGGCATAAATCTGCTTAGAGAGGGGCTTGACATTCCGGAGGTTTCTCTTGTCGCGATACTTGACGCGGACAAGGAGGGCTTTTTAAGAAGCGAGCGTTCTCTTATACAGACCATAGGAAGGGCGGCAAGAAACGCAAACGGCGAGGTGATTATGTATGGCGACACGGTTACCGAGTCGATGCAGAATGCAATAAATGAAACGCTGCGCCGCCGCAGGATACAGAATCAATATAATATAGAACACAATATCACGCCTAAGACGATAGTTAAAAAGGTAAGCGATGTTCTTGAGATTTCAAGCCGTGAAAAGCACGAGGAGAAAAAGAACAAACGGCCTCTTACAAAGGCTGAAAAGCAGGAGCTTATCATATCTCTGACCAAGGAAATGAAGGCTGCCGCAAAGCTGCTTGAATTTGAGCACGCCGCTTATCTGCGTGACAGAATAAAAAAGCTCAAGGGCGAAAAATAATATATTGCGCCTAAGCGGCGGACGCTTTAACTCTAAACGCCGCACGGGCGTTTAATAAAAATTTGAGGAGAAGAAGGATGGCAAGAAAGAAACAAACTCAGGAATACGGAAACGACAGTATAGTATCTTTAAAGGGAGCGGACAGAGTAAGAAAACGTCCTGCCGTAATTTTTGGCTCGGACGGACTTGACGGCTGCTGCCATTCTGTTTTTGAAATACTCTCAAACTCGATAGACGAGGCGAGGGAGGGCTTTGGCAAGCAGATAAACGTAACGAAATACGAGGATAACTCAATAGAGGTCGAGGACTTTGGACGCGGCATTCCTGTAGATTTCAACAAAAACGAGAATAAATATAACTGGGAGCTTGTATTCTGCGAGCTTTACGCAGGCGGAAAGTACAACAATGCCGACAGTGAAAGCTACGAGTTTTCACTCGGACTTAACGGGCTCGGACTCTGTTCGACCCAGTACGCCTCGGAGTATATGGATGTGGATATTCGGCGTGACGGCTTTCGTTATACGCTTCATTTTGAAAAGGGAGAAAATGTAGGCGGTCTTAAAAAAGAGCCCTACGGCAAAAAGGATACGGGCACGAGAATAAAATGGAAGCCTGATTTGCAGGTTTTCACAGATATAAACGTGCCGCCCGAATATTTTAAGGACACGCTTAAACGTCAGGCTATTGTAAACGCGGGCGTTAATTTTACATTCAAGGATAAAAGCGGAGGCGCTGTTTCTACAACAGAATATAATTACAAAAACGGAATTACGGATTATGTAGAGGAGATAACCGGCGACAAGGCGCTGTCGTCGGTGCAGTCGTGGAGCGGAGAGAGTATGTGCCGCGACCGCGAGGATAAACCGGAATACAAGGTTAAGATGAGCTTTGCGCTCACATTTTCAAACAAGATGAGCCTTACGGAATATTATCATAATTCAAGCTGGCTTGAGCACGGAGGTTCTCCTGACCTTGCGGTGAAAAATGCGTTTGTATATCAGATAGATTCTTTTCTTAAGCAAAACGGAAAATACAATAAGAATGAGAGCAAGATAAAGTTTTCCGACGTAGAGGACTGCCTTGTTCTTGTGGGCTCTTCGTTTTCAAGCGTCACGTCATATGCGAACCAGACGAAAAAGGCGATAACAAACAAAGGTATCCAGCAGGCTATGACCGATTTTTTGCGTCATCAGCTTGAGGTGTATTTCATTGAAAATCCAATGGAGGCAGATAAAATTTCCGCGCAGGTGCTTATAAATAAAAGAAGCCGAGAAAGCGCCGAAAAGACGCGGCTTAATATACAGAAAAATCTTTCGGGGAAAATGGATATGACGTCCCGCGTCGCGAAGTTTGTGGATTGCAGAAGCCGTGACAAGGAGCAAAGAGAGCTGTTTATAGTTGAGGGCGATTCCGCTCTCGGAGCCTGTAAGCAGGCGAGAAATCCGGATTTTCAGGCGATTATGCCAATAAGAGGAAAAATACTTAACTGTCTTAAGGCGGACTACAACAAAATATTTAAAAGCGAGATAATAACCGACCTGTTAAAGGTTCTTGGATGCGGCGTGGAGGTAAAGACGAAGGCTAATAAGGAGCTTTCAACCTTTGAGCTTGATAATCTGCGCTGGAGCAAGGTTATAATATGCACAGATGCAGACGTTGACGGCTTTCATATACGCACCATGCTTTTGACAATGCTGTATCGTCTTACGCCGACGCTTATTGACGCCGGCAAGGTGTTTATAGCCGAATCTCCGCTTTATGAGATCACGTCGAAAAGCAACGTATATTTTGCGTACACAGAGAGCGAAAAGGAGCAGTTTGTAAATCAAATTGACGGCAAATACACAATACAGCGCTCTAAGGGACTTGGCGAAAACGAGCCTGATATGATGAATATGACAACAATGAATCCGCAGACGAGGCGGCTTATCAAGGTTATGCCGGGCGACGTTGAGCTAAGCGCAAAAATGTTTGACATTCTGCTTGGCGACAATCTTAACGGCAGAAAAGAGTTCATTATTGAAAACGGCGAAAAATATATAGATAATCTCGACCTGAGCTGAGATTGGGGGAAAATCAATGGCAAGGAAAAAGAAAGAAGCGCAGCCTGCAAAGCCAAGAATGCAGGGCGTTGTAATTACGGGAGCCGGCACCGTCGTCGAGCAGAATATACCGACTACTATCGAATCTAATTTTATGCCCTACGCGATGAGCGTTATAATGTCAAGAGCGATACCGGAAATAGACGGCTTTAAGCCAAGCCACAGAAAATTGCTTTATACTATGTATAAGATGGGACTGCTGAGCGGAGCAAGAACAAAGTCGGCAAACATAGTGGGTCAAACAATGAAGCTTAATCCCCACGGCGACGCTGCGATTTACGACACCATGGTAAGGCTGAGCAGGGGATATGAGGCGCTTTTGCACCCGTATGTTGATTCAAAGGGAAACTTCGGAAAATTTTACAGCCGCGATATGGCGTGGGCGGCGTCAAGATATACGGAGGCTAAGCTTGATTCGATATGCAGCGAGCTGTTTCGGGATATTGACAAGGACACCGTTGATTTTGTCGATAATTACGACAGCACTATGAAGGAGCCGACTCTGCTGCCTGCCACGTTCCCGTCCGTGCTTGTAAACGCGAATACGGGAATAGCCGTAGGTATGGCAAGCTCGATATGCTCGTTTAATTTAAAAGAGGTCTGCGAAACGGCTATAGCGCTTATAAAGGATCCGCAGCACAATATAGCCGAAACAATGCCTGCCCCCGATTTTACCGGCGGAGCGCAAATCATATATGACAGGGCTGTGTTTGACAGTATATATGAAACCGGCAAGGGAAGCTTTAAGGTGCGCTCAAGATATTCTTATGATAAAAGCGCAAACTGCATTGATGTTCTCGGCATTCCTCCGACAACCACGAGCGAGGCTATCATCGAAAAGATAATTGATCTTGTCAAGGGCGGAAAAATAAAGGAAATATCCGATGTGCGCGACGAAACGGGTCTTGACGGCCTTAAGATAACAATTGATTTAAAAAGAGGAACCGACCCAGACAAGCTTATGCAAAGGCTTTATAAGCTTACAACTCTTGAGGACAGTTTCAGCTGCAATTTTAACGTACTCATTGCAGGCTCTCCTCGTGTGCTCGGAGTGAGGGAAATACTTGAGGAGTGGACGGCGTTCAGAATTGAATGCGTTCGGCGCAGGGTTTACTTTGATTTGCACAAAAAGAAGGAAAAGCTGCATCTCCTGCTTGGACTTAAGCTTATTTTGCTTGATATTGACAAGGCGGTTAAAATTGTAAGGGAAACCGCAGAGGAGTCCGAGGTCGTTCCAAATCTTATGATAGGCTTTGGAATAGACGAGGTTCAGGCGGAATATGTTGCAGAAATAAAGCTGAGGCATCTTAACCGCGAATATATTTTAAAGCGCACCGAGGAGACGGACGAGCTTGAAAAGAACATAAAGGAGCTTGAGGCTGTACTTGCAAGCAAGACTAAGGTGAAGAATATAATAGTTGGCGAGCTGAAGGCTGTCGCCGAGAAATACGGTCAGCCCAGACGCAGTATATTAATTTACGCCAAGGATCTTGAGCAGGAGGAGCCGGAGGAGGAAATTCCGGATTATCCCGTAAATCTTTTCTTCACCAAGGAGGGTTACTTCAAGAAAATAACGCCGCTGTCGCTTAGGATGGGCGGAGAGCAAAAGCTCAAGGAGGGCGATGAAATAAAGCTCTCTGTTGAAACCACGAGCAGCGCGGAGCTTTTGTTCTTTACAAACAAATGTCAGGTGTATAAGGCGAGAGCAAACGATTTTGCCGATACAAAGGCGAGTGTGCTTGGAGATTATGTTCCGGCGAAGCTTGGTATGGACGATGGCGAGCAGGCGTTAGAAATGATTGTTACAAAGGATTATAAGGGTATTTTGCTGTTTGCGTTTGAAAACGGAAAGGTTGCAAAGCTGAAGCTTGATTCTTATGAAACAAAGACGAATCGAAAGAAGCTTACAGGGGCATACAGCGACAAATCGCCGCTTGCCGCCATAGGCTATACGGAAGACGAGGGCGAATTTATTCTTACCGCGTCTTCCGGCAGAATGCTTTTGTTCAATACAGCGGCTCTTCAGACGAAGGCGACAAGAAGCACACAAGGAGTTTCTGTTATGCGTCTTAAAAAGGGTCAGAGGGTGTTGAATATAGAGCCGTATACCGACGGCAGATTTGAAAAGCCTGCCCGTTACCGCAGCAAGACGCTGCCTGCACTCGGGGCTTTCCCGGTGGGCGAGGACGAGTCAAAGCAGCTTAGCTTGATTTAAAAAAAAGGCGGAGACTTTCGCTTTTGCGGCGGCGCCGGTGAGCTGCCAATGCAGCTCACCGGCGCCAAGCTTTATTGCACGCCGTGCAATAAAGCTTGGCGCGTTCCACGCCTCGCGTGGGCTGCGCCGCCCCATGCGCGGGCCTCCGCTTCCCTTTCGTTAAAATTTTATCCATAAATGTATGTGATAAAATGATATGACCCAATAAAAAAGAGAAGTTCAACCTTTGGTATGGTATAATTAAGTTACC
>CANQEU010000033.1 GCA_947595635.1 uncultured Clostridia bacterium | reverse complement strand
GCGCCGAATATAAGTCTTTTCATAAGCTTGTCCTTAAAAAATAATATTGCAAACGCAATGATGGACAAAAGAAGAATCTGAGATATCCATTCCGGCATATCCTTAAAATGCAACGGAAAGACATTTATATACCACAAAATCGGCATAGCGAGTAACGTGACAATAAGGTTAAATCTCGGCGTTAGAGTTTTAGTCAAAAAGATTGCGATAATAAAGTAGTAAAACATAAGAAAAAGAAGTTCAGAAAAGATTGGATTTTCTAAGAGCCAGTGCATTGCTTTTCCCCCAAACTAATTTTTAAAATTAAATCATTTCGGATTTAATTGCAAAATACGATTTTCTAAAACTGTCTTTGAATTTTCGGCTTATTGGAATTGTAATACCCTGCTTAATAGTAATTGTGCTGCCCTGAATAGATTTGATGTAATCCACATTTACGGCGTAGCTTTTGTGAGATTTAATAAAACGCCTTGAAAGCTTGCTTAACGCAGCGTCAAGCTTAATATATTCTTCATACTGCCTGTTTTCCAAGTGATATATTGTTTTTCTGTCCATACTTTCAATATAAGTTATTTCATCCGTGTTGACAGAAACAATACAGCGATTGAATATTATATCAATTGCTTTGTTTTCTTCAAGCTTGCGCCTTATTATTTTGTCAATGTGATAAAGAAGTTTGTTTTCATCTATCGGTTTAGTTATGAGTGCAAACGGTTTAAAATCAAGAAATATGTCCTGACAATATTCATAATAGCCTGTTATAAAAATAACAGGAGTTTTTTTAATAATATCTGAAATATTCTTTATTGCAGCTATTCCGTTTTCCTCTCCGACGCATATGTCGATAATAACAGCATCGGGTATTTTGACATTCGTTATATATTTTACTGCCTCTGACGCAGATGTGAATGTTATTGTTTTAACTTGATTATGATATTTATTATTTATTGCGGTTTCGATGTAATCAGTTATCTGTTTCTTGTCGTCACAAATTAAAAATAGCATTATAACCACCCACGATATTATATCATTATAATGAACGAATAAATTAATTATAGGGAATTATAACCGACATTAACAGCAATAAATTTGTTAATTTCTACAAGCTTCTACATATTTTATCCATATCCGACTTTTTTAATCCACCGTAAAATATACAAAAATATATTTAAGCCTTTAATATAAAAAATTAAGAATACTTGCATTTGAAATGAATATTTTAAAAGGCTGACTAAATAAAAAGATTAAGAGAATTATTCATAAACCTGACACATGGCAATCAATTACAGGTAAATTGTTTCCCCCTAAATTAAACACAATAATCCCTCCGGGCTCATAGTATGGTAATAAAAGGAAAAAGAGGTGATTTTTTGTGGATAAGCCGTTAATTGCGCTTACCTCAATAACTTATGCAATGAAAGGTAAATCGCTTCTGCTTGGATATGGAATTTTTTCGGAAATTCAAAGAACGCCAAAGGGAAGAGGAGTAAAAAGCTGCGGATACAGCCTTTATGTGCCGAAAAGAACAGACGAGGCTCAGGCAATACTGGAGGAAAACGGAATTGTTGTGCTCGGAAGGGTACAGGGTGATAAAAGGTGATATATCTTGATAATGCCGCGACTACCTTTCCAAAGCCGCTCTCGGTTGTTAAAGAGGTAAATCGGGCTATGAGCTTTTATGCCGCGAATCCCGGCAGAAGCGGACACAGCGTTGCAATGAAGGCGGGCAGTATGGTCTATAACTGCCGCGGCGCCGTTGCAAGGCTATTTAATGTTGAAAATATAGAGAATGTAGTGTTTACTCATAACTGCACTCACGCGATAAATACCGTACTCAAGGGAGTGCTTAAAAAGGGAGACCATGTTGTTATAAGCAATATGGAGCATAATTCTGTAGCCAGACCGCTTAAGGCGCTTGAGGAAATGGGTGTTACCTTTACTCAGGCGGCGGTATATGAAAACGACAACGACTCAACGGTAAATTCATTCAGAAACGCTATAAACGCCAACACAAGGCTTATCGCCTGCACTCACGCTTCCAATGTTTGGGGGATAAAGCTGCCTGTTGAGCGGCTTTCGGCTCTCGCGCACGAATACGGCATTGAAATAATGGTAGACGCCGCTCAAAGCGCCGGAGTTGTTCCGATAGATTTTGCCGAGAGTAAAATTGATTATTTGTGTATGCCCGGTCACAAGGGACTTTACGGCCCGAGTGGGACAGGCGTTATGATAGTGAGGAATCCGCAGGGGCTTTCTCCGCTGATGCAGGGCGGAACCGGCAGCAGCTCCATTTCATTTGAACACCCTGAATTTATGCCGGATAAATTTGAATGCGGAACCGTCAATGTTGTTGGAATAGCAGGACTTTTAAGAGGAATTGAATTTGTGTCAGCAAGATCCGAAAAAAGGATTTTTAATCATGAAATGCGCCTTATAAAGCGACTTTACGGCAATCTTGCTTCAATGAAACGGGTACAGCTGTATACTGAATATCCAAACGACGACTGCTGCGTGCCTCTGCTGTCGTTTAATTTAAAGGGACTTAACAGCGAGGCTGTGGCACAGCGGCTGAACAAGGACTTCGGAATAGCCGTAAGAGCCGGACTTCACTGTGCGCCGAGCGCTCATATAGCAAAGGGAACGCAGGATATCGGCGCTGTAAGAGTTTGCCCGTCAATATTTAATACCGATGCCGATATTCAAAGATTTACAAATGCGGTTAATAAAATTCGTTAAAAGTATTTTCAACTGAAAAGTTTTGTGCTAAAATAATTTAAAGACGCAATTTAGTGTCAAAATTATAAGGAAGGATACGGTTATGGATTTTCTGGGCGTATGGTTTGATAACTTTTTGGCAATTATCAAAACCTTTCAGATTATGGATTTCATAGATATTCTTTGCATAACCTTTGTAATATTCGGAATTTTCAAGCTTGTAAGAGAAACTCGCGCCGAACAGCTTTTAAAGGGCATCGTTGTTCTCGTTATAGTTTACTATTTGTCCTATATTCTCAACCTTACGATGTTTACGGCGCTTTTGAGGAATTTCTTTGAATTTGGCGTAATAATAATTTTTATTATTTTTCAGCCGGAAATCAGAAAGGCGCTTGAGCAGATAGGAAGAAGTAAAATAGCCGGAAAATTTAAATTCGGCGTCTCTCAGGTCAATAAAGATGATGAGTTGATTGCGGCACAGCGCAAGGCTATTGAAGCTGTGGCGAGTGCCGCAATGCTTTTTCATTCCTCAAAAACCGGCGCGCTTATTGTTTTTGAATGCTCGACAAAGCTTGGCGATATTATAGAAACCGGCACGGTGATCGACGCTGAACCGTCTGTTTCTATGCTCGGCAACCTTTTCTTCAATAAGGCGCCCCTGCACGACGGAGCCGTTATAATGCGCAGCGGCAAGATTCATGCCGCCGGCTGTATTTTACCGCTTACAAGAAACGAAAACATTGATCCTGCCCTCGGCACAAGACACCGTGCGGCAATCGGAATGAGCGAAGAATCAGACGCGGCAATTGTTGTTGTTTCCGAAGAAACGGGAAGCATTTCCTTTGTGCATAAGGGAAAGATAGTAAGGGATTTAACAAGAGAGGCGCTTGTGGACAGGCTTAACCGTTATATTCTGCCTGTTGAAAAAACCGATCTTGTAGAGCTGATTCCCATTTTCTCAGTAAAGAGAAAGGAGAAAAAGCATGAAAAAAAGTAAGTTTTCCATTTCAAGACTTTTCAGAAACGATAAATTCCTTATGGTGTTTGCCTTTATTTCGTCCTGTATTCTATGGTTCGTATTTTCAATGAACTCAAGCGAGGATACGGTTACGACTATAACAGACGTTCCGATTACCGTTGTTCTGTCACAAAGCGCAATGGACGACGGCTTTCAGGTTTTCAGCAAGAGCAACGACGTTGCGTCCGTGAGCATTTCGGGAAATAAAATAACTGCCGGTTCCATAAAGCCGGAGGACATACTTGTAACAGCCACTCAGAGCGGTTCCCTGTCGTCCGCGAATACATACCCTCTTGAGCTTAAGGCTAAACAAAACAGCGGTAAAACGAATTATTCCATCATTTCGGTCGATCCGTCGTTTGTAAACGTGTATATAGACAGAGCGAGAACGCTTGATATAAAGGTTACCGATAAAATCAAATATGATTTCACTGTCGATGAAACATATTATGCCGGCAACCCCATATATTCCAAGGATACCGTGACCGTATCGGGGCCCGAAAACGAGGTGCTTAAAATCGACAGCGTAGCTCTTGAAGGCGAGATTACGGGGAAGTTGCAGGAATCCGAAACGATAAAGGCGAGCGTTGTGCTTTACAACGAGCGAGGAGAAAAAATTGATAACGAGCTTATCACGGTGAGCGACGAAACCATAGACGTTACGCTTAATGTCCTGCCTGAAAAGGAAATACCTATCCGTCCTAAATTCGCGAATGTTCCAAAGGACTTCAACCTTGATGAACGGGTAACTGTAGAGCCGGAGTCGATAGTAGTTGCCGGTTCAAAGACCGCGCTTACAACTCTGCCATATATAAGCCTTGACGAAATAGATTTTAATGACCTTAATCCTGAAAATGACGCAGAGTTTGACCTTGACGTGCAGCTTCCGTCCGGTTGCCGGAATATATCGAATATAACGAGCGCCAAGGTGAAGATAGACTTTACCGGTTATACGTCAACACAGATGACCGTTACCGACTTTGAATTTAGAAATGTTGACAACTCATCTCAGGCGACCGCGACAACGACGGATATAACCGTGGTAATCGCGGGACCTGAGGAGATATTATCTGAGCTTAGCGATGATGACCTTGTTGCGATAATTGATTTGCGTGATAAGGGGGCTTCGTTTGAAGGCTCAACTGAGATACCTGTTACCATAAATGTTAAGAATAAATCGGGCTGCTGGATATACGGCAGCTACACCGTAAACGTAAATGTCGAAAAGAAAACCGAGGCGGAAACAGGATAGCGCGGTCACAGACTATCGGAGAAATTTTTAAAATAATTGTTTAAAAGCCGATGAGAAAGCAAACTCATCGGCTTTAATGCTGCAATTTATTATAAAACAAAAACGGAGCGTGCGCATAAAACGCCGCTCCGTAAAAAATTATTATCTGTATTAAATTAAAGCGTCAAAGAGTTTTCGCAATCTCTTTAAGATATTCTCTGAAACCGTCTTTGACCTCGGGATGCGTCAGAGCAACCTCAACGGTTGCCTTTAATATTCCGAGCTTATTGCCCATATCATACCTTACGCCCTCAAAATCAACGGCTGTCATTCCCGTTGTTTGCGCAAGGCGGCGCATAGCGTCCGTAAGCTGAATTTCTCCGCCGACGCCCGGCTGAGTGTCCTCAAGAATATCAAATATTTCGGGAGGAAGAACGCATCTGCCGAGAATTGAGAAGCAGGAAAGAATATGATCCTCATCAGGCTTTTCAACCATATCGGTGCATTTATAGATATTATTTTCAAGATTTTCAACTTTCAAGGAGCTGTATTTGTGAATCTCCTCTCGCTTGACCTCTTTAACGCCGACTACTCCAAGCCCGTATTTTTCATACGCGTCTATAAGCTGCTTGCAAGCCGGATTTTCGCCTATTATCACGTCATCTCCGTATAATACGGCGATTGGCTCTCCGGCTGCAAAGGATTTTGCTCGGCTTATTGCGTGACCGAGGCCTTTTGTTTCCTTTTGGCGTATTGTGTATATGTTCGCAAGGTCGGCTACCGCCCTTAAATCATTAAGCATATCAAGCTTGCCGCTGTTTTCAAGACTTCTTTCAAGGTCGGGCGAGCGATCAAAATGATCCTCTATAATTCCCTTTCCTCTGTTTGTAATTATCAAAATATCGGTTATGCCGGATTTGACCGCCTCTTCAACTATATACTGTATCGAGGGCTTGTCAACTATCGGCAGCATTTCTTTCGGCATGGCTTTTGTCGCGGGCAGAACCCTTGTGCCTAAGCCTGCCGCAGGAATAACCGCTTTGGTAACCTTCATATAAATTTCTCCTTTTCTTTATCTGTAAAGCAGCATACTTATAATATTATAGGCGATATAACACACCAAAAGTACAATTGCCGCTATGTTGTTTGTTCCGCCCTGCTTTTCAAGCGCTTCGGCGCTGTTTGACGGATGCTTTGATTTTATTTCCGGAATTTTTTTTGAGCATTGCCTGTAGTACAGACGATTGCCAACAATGCCGGAAACCGCCATTATTACTATTCGCATAAAGCTTGCAATGGGTGTTATAAGAAACATCCAAAATTCAGACGCGCTCAGATTGTTGTATGCGTAGTCCAATATCGTAAAAATATTTGCGCGGCTTCCCATTGACTTTATCAAGCCTTCGTATGTTGTGATGAAAATGTTGCTGAAAAATGCCTCGGCAAAAAACGCGGCAGCCATCAACGCTGTGAAAATCGCGCCGTAGAGATACATTTTTCTGTATAGGAACCATCCGCCGTTAAACAATGCGGCTGAAAAGTTGAACCTGCTTCTTCCGAATTTTTTTATATTTCTGAATACAGGCAGGTAATAAAAGGCGTTGTTTTTAACATATTTTTCGCAGTCCTGCGCCTTTACTCCGTCTGCGATTTCCTCCTCTGGGTTCATTCCGACCGCCTGATACATATTGCCCGGATTAAATCCCGGAAAGCCAAACGGAGGCATTCCCTGCTGCTGAGCGCCGCCGAAGGGCTGCTGATTGTTCTGCGATTGGCGGTTATCAAAATCGTCTGCGTTGTCTGTCATGGGGCGAGAGCACGAGCTGCAAAAGATTGCGCTCTTAGGATTTTTTGCGCCGCACGACGGGCATATGGAAAACGAGGTTTCCTCGCTATTGTTAAATGAATATGAGTCGTTATGGTGCTGCTCGTTCGCGCATTTTCCAATCCGCTCATAGCATATTCTGTGGTGTGGAGTTCCGCATTCGGGGCAAACAACAATATCGTCGCCGTCGTCAAACGGTACTCCGCACACCGGACAGCGTAAATCTTTAAAATCCAATTTGTGCGCTCCCTTCAAAGAGTAAAAATCACAATACACACCCATATTATACCAAATTGCGATTTGATTATCAATTGTTTTGCAAATAAAATTTTAAGAAAGAAAACAGATAATATGTATTGTAGATATATTATACACAATTATATTCAGAATGCAAGCTTTCATTTTCCGCTATCTTAATAACCGCCGACCGATATACGCAGGCTTTTTATGCGCATAAACGCAGGGCTTAATGCTGAAATTCTTAGCAAATTTGCAGTGGCGGCGTTAAATGTAAGCGCCGTATTGTTTTAATCGGAAGAAAATGTTATAATTAACTAAAATGTGCTTAGGAGAGCAGACAATGGATATTAAAGTTGGCGATGTGCTTCAAATGAAAAAGCCTCATCCCTGCTCCTGTAATTTATTTAAGGTTCTTCGTGTGGGTATGGATTTCAGGCTTGAATGTCAAAAATGCGGTCATCAGATAATGATACCCCGTTCAAAGGCGGAGAAAAATATTAAAAAGGTAATAAGAAACGATAATGATTCAGAGGTGTAACGACTTTGTTTAAGAGGCTTGATATATTTGAAAAGCGGTATAAAGAGCTGAATACAAGGCTTTATGACCCATCGGTCGCGGCAAATCCTGACGAATATTCAAGGATAATGCGGCAGATAAAGGAGCTTGAGCCTGTTGCTGTGAAATACGCCGAATATAAGGCGGCGCTGAAAAAAGAGGAAGAGGCGCTCGCTCTGCTTGGCGAGGGCGGAATAGACCGCGAGCTCAGGGAGCTTGCCCAGCTTGAGCTTGACGAGGCTCAGCGTGAAAAGGAGAATACGGCTGAGGAGCTTAAGCTGTTGCTTTTGCCGAAGGACCCCAACGATTCAAGAAATGTAATAGTTGAGATCAGAGGAGGCGCCGGAGGGGAAGAGGCGGCGTTATTTTGCGGAGTCCTTTACAGAATGTACTCTATGTATGCCGAAAAGAAGGGCTTTAAAACGGAGCTTATAAACGCAAACGAAACGGAGCTTGGCGGATACAAGGAAATAAGCTTTATGATAAACGGCGCCGGCGCGTATTCAAGATTAAAGTTTGAAAGCGGAGTTCACAGGGTTCAGCGAGTTCCCGAAACTGAATCTCAGGGCAGGATACACACTTCGACCGTAACCGTAGCGGTTCTGCCGGAGGCTGAGGACGTAGAGGTGAATATAAATCCTGCCGATTTGCAGATAGACACCTTCCGCAGCAGCGGCGCCGGAGGTCAGCATATAAATAAAACCGAATCTGCAATACGCATAACGCATATACCGACAGGTATGGTAGTTGAGTGTCAGGATGAAAGAAGCCAATATAAGAACAAGGATAAGGCGATGAAGGTTTTGAAGTCACGTCTGCTGCAGGCAAAGCAACAGGAGCAGCACGATGCGGTTGCGCAGGAGAGAAAAAGTCAGGTTGGAACAGGCGACAGAAGCGAAAGGATAAGAACCTACAATTATCCGCAGGGCAGAGTTACCGACCACAGGATAGGGCTTACGATTTATAAAATAGACGATATTTTAAACGGCTCTCTTGACGATGTTATAGACCCGCTTATAGCCGCCGAAAGGGCTCGCCGGCTTGATTCTTCAAAAAATGACGCTTAAAAAATAATTAATCAAATATTCAACAATTATTGATATAATTCGGGAAAGAAAGTAATATTATGGTAACAAGAATACTGACTGAAAAGGACGCGGCTCAGGCTGCGAAAATAATAAAAAACGGCGGACTTGTGGCAATGCCGACGGAAACCGTTTACGGTCTTGGCGCGGACGCCTTCAATAAAAAGGCAGTTGCGGATATTTTTAAGGCAAAGGGCAGACCGATGGATAATCCTCTGATAGTTCACATAGCTAAAATAGAGGATTTAAAGCTTCTTGTAAGCGACATACCCGAAAAAGCAATTGCGCTTGCGTCTGCGTTTTGGCCCGGGCCGCTTACAATGGTGATGCCCAAGGCTGACGGCGTGCCGGACGAGGTGAGCGCCGGACTTGACACGGTAGCCGTGCGTTATCCGTCACATCCCCTTGCCGAAACCCTGATACTCTTAAGCGGTACTCTGATTGCTGCTCCGTCCGCCAATCTTTCAGGCAGTCCCAGCCCCACCGAGGCTAAGCATGTATTAAACGACCTGAACGGCAGAATAGACGCCGTTCTTGACGGCGGAAGCTGCGAGGTCGGTCTTGAATCGACCGTAATATCTCTTGTCGGCGACAGACCGAGGCTTTTAAGACCGGGCGGAGTTACGGTTGAGGAAATTGAGGGCGTTATAGGCAAAATCGACATTGACCCGGCTGTCCTTGACAGGCTTAAACAGGGCGAAAAAGCGGCAAGCCCCGGAATGAAATATAAGCATTACGCTCCTAAGGCAAGCGTTGTAATTCTAAAGGGGAGCGACGAGCAATATATAAGATATGTAAACGACCGTAAAGCAGGCGGCGTTTGCGCAATTTGCTATGACGAGGACGCGGAAAGACTTAATGTTCCGTTCTTTTCGCTCGGCGCGAAGAATGACGCGTCGGCACAGGCAAAAAATCTGTTTTCGGTATTGCGCAGTGTTGACGATTCGGGAATGAAAATCGCTTATGCGCACTGCCCCGATATAAACGGGGTCGGTCTTGCCGTATATAACCGCCTGATAAGGGCGGCAGGCTTTGAGGTGACACATCTTGCGTGATTTTACGGTTGTCGGTATAACAGGGCCGTCAGGCTCCGGAAAAAGCACATTTGTAAAATATCTGCTGAAGCTCGGCTTTGTCTGCATAGACGCCGATGTTCTTGCAAGGCAGGTGCTTTGCACCGATAAGGAATGCGCAATTGCGCTTAAAACAGCCTTTGGCGACGACATAATATTAAAAAGCGGAGAAATAAACAGAGGGCTGCTTGCAAAAAGAGCCTTTAACTCTCCGGCGGCAACAAAAAGGCTTAACGACATAACGCATCCGAGAATTTTTTTACAGGCGTTTGCGCTGATAAAAAAATATATCTCTGAGGGCAAAAGGCTGATAGTATTTGACGCTCCTGTTTTGTTTGAAAGCAACGGCGATATTATATGTGATTTTACCGTCAGCGTTATTGCGGACAGAGATACCCGGCTTGAGCGAATAATGAAAAGGGATAATATATCAAGGGAGCTTGCCCTTGAGAGGTTTTCAGCTCAGCACGACGATGATTATTATATTTCACGCAGCGATTTCGTCGTTGACGGAACGGACAGTGAGGAGTATTTAACCGAAACGGCGAAGATTATCAGAGATAAATCCATTGGAAGGGCAGGCGGTTAAAATAGCACATACCCGAAAAAAACGGCGCGGCGCGGCGTCAAAAGCTTTAATTGCCCTCTCTCTTGCCGCCTTGTTTTCAATTCTTGCCTTTATACTTTATTTAAGCAGCTGCAGCATAGATAAGGCGCAGTACAGGCTTGAATATAAGGAAATTGTTGAAAAATATTCAAATGAATATAACGTAAGCGACGAATTGATATTTGCGGTTATAAAAACAGAGAGCAACTTTGATCAAAACGCTGAGTCCGCGGCCGGAGCGATAGGTCTTATGCAGCTTATGCCTCATACCTTTGAATGGCTCCAAAATTACTGCGACGGTGAAGTGACAATGGATTCGGACGCGCTGTACGACCCGGAAACAAGCATAAAATACGGCGTTCGGTTTCTTGCGTTTTTGCTTGAAAGGTATTCATATGTTGAGGAAACCGCCGTTGCTGCCTACAACGCCGGCTTCGGCGCCGTCGACGAGTGGCTGTCGTCGGCTGAATACTCAAGCGACGGCTTAAATCTCGATTATATTCCGTACGGCGAAACAGAAACATATGTTTATAGGGTGGAAAACGCCAAGAACAGTTATAAAGATGTTTACGGACTTTGATTTGAGTAATAATATATTTAAACCGCGGCATAGCCTTGCAAGCGCGCTTTAACGGGCTTATGCCTTGGACTGCAAACATAAATAATAATGTGAGAGGAATGATATCTATGTCAAAAAAACAGGAGAAATCAGAGGCGGAGCTTTTAAAGGAAAAGCTGTTTCGCAGCGCCGATAAGGGCGCGGGTTCGATTTCCGACAAGGAGATGAACGCCGCAGATAAGTTTTGTGTAAAGTACGTCAAATTCCTTGACGATTCAAAGACGGAGCGGGAGGCTGTGTCGTCGGCAAAGGCAATTGCCGAGAAGGCCGGATTTCAGCCGTATGAGAGCGGCAAAAAGTACAGCGCCGGTGACAAGGTTTATCTTATTAACCGCAAAAGGAATATAATTCTTGCCGTAATAGGTAAAAAGGGCTGTAAAAACGGAGTAAGGCTGTCTATAGCCCATATTGACTCGCCGAGGCTTGACCTTAAGCCTAATCCGCTTTATGAGGCAAACGACCTTGCGCTTTTTAAAACGCATTATTACGGCGGAATAAAGAAATATCAATGGACAGCTATACCGCTTGCGCTTCACGGAGTGATTGCGTTAAAAAGCGGAAAAACAGTCGATGTAAAAATCGGTGAAAAGGACAGCGACCCTATTTTCTGCGTTACCGACCTTTTGCCGCATCTTGCGAAGGAGCAGGTTAAAAAGCCCGGCTCGCAGATGTTCACGGGCGAGGAGCTTAATCTGCTTGTCGGAAGCAGACCGTTTAAGGGCGACGGCGAATCGGAGCTTGTTAAGCTTAATATTTTAAATATTCTGTTTAAGGAGTACGCTATCACCGAGGAGGATTTTCTTTCTGCCGACCTTGAGCTTGTTCCGGCATATAAGGCTCGTGACCTTGGCTTTGACAGAAGTATGATAGGAGCATACGGCCACGACGACAGAGTTTGCGCCTATCCTGCTCTTATGGCTGCCGTTAATTGCGATACTCCCGAAAAAACGGCGGTTACCGTGCTCGTTGACAAGGAGGAAACGGGCAGCGACGGCAATACGGGTATGCAAAGCGACTTTATGAAATACTTTATTTTGGATATGGCAAAAAGCGAGGGCGCGGACGGATATGACGTTATTTCGCGCAGCGCCTGCCTTTCAGCCGATGTAAACGCCGCGTTTGACCCGACATATGCAAGCGTGTATGAGGCTAATAACTCCTGCTATATAAATAAGGGAGTAGTAATTACAAAATACACCGGAAGCAGCGGAAAATACGGCACATCCGAGGCGTCAGCCGAGTTTATGGCTGAAATTCGGGCAATGCTTGATGACAACGACGTTCTTTGGCAAACAGGCGAGCTCGGCAAGGTAGACGCCGGCGGCGGCGGAACGATAGCAAAGTACGTCGCCAATATGAATGTTGATGTTGTTGACCTTGGCGTTCCCGTGCTTTCAATGCACGCGCCGCTTGAGGTGGTTTCAAAGCTCGACGTTTATATGGCCTACAGGGCGTTCCTTGCTTTTTTAAGTAAATAATATACGCTATAAATCGGATTTTTAATAAACAAAAAAGCCTGCCGCGGGAATATAAATGCGGCAGGCTTTTAAAATAATATTTCGGTGTCATTTATAAAGCTTCCTCATATTATGAAATTGAGAGGATAAATTCTCTCAAGCTACTAAAATTAAGGAGGTAATAAAATGGCAACCTTTCAAAATCAGGCTACTTTATCGTATAACGGTATTGTGACTAATTCTAACGTTACAACCGGCGAGCTTATTGATGTGCTTTCGGCGACAAAAATTGCAGTTAAGAACAGCTATTCGGGCGGCGAGGATATAACCTATATTATATCAATTTTAAACAGCGGCAGCACCGCGTTTAACGGACTTACCGTATCGGACAACCTCGGAGCATATCAGTTTAACACCCAAACACTGACTCCGCTCAGCTATATTGACGGTTCAGTACACTATTATACAAACGGTGCGCTTCAGGCTGCTCCTTCGGTAGAGCCCGGCCCGCCTTTGACCATTACAGGCATAGACGTTCCGGCAAACGGCAACGCGACTATAGTATATGCCGCGAGGACAAATCAGTTTGCTCCGCTTGCGACCGGCAGCAGCATAGAAAACACAGTTACCGTCAACGGCGGCGGACTTTCCACGCCGATAACAGCCGTAAGTACGGTTCAGGTTAGCAATGAGGCAGAGCTTACGATAAGCAAATCTGTTTCTCCGATGACCGTAACAGACAACAGCGAGATAACCTACACCTTCGTAATCCAGAACACGGGCAACACAGCCGCCGAAACAGGCGTTGTCGTTACAGACCTGTTCAACCCTGTTTTAAGCGACCTGAGCGTTACCTTTAACGATCAGCAATGGAGTGTAAACACAAATTACACCTACGACGCAGTGTCAGGTCTGTTTACGACCGCCGCAAACCAGATAACCGTTCCTGCCGCTTCCTATACGCAGGATTCGGCAACGGGAAGCTGGATAATGACGCCGGGCGTAAGCGTTCTGACAGTTACCGGCAGGATTTAAATTTGCTTTATCAGCAAAGCTTACTATAAAGCTTCAGACTGATATGAGAGGGGCGGCTTACCTTTTTGGTAAGCCGCCCCTTAGCATACTATAACTCTAAATAATAAGGGCATATGTCCTCGTAAGAGCCGTCCTTCATACGAAAGCCATTTGGAATTGTGCCAAGCCTTATAAAGCCGAGCTGCTCATATAGCCGCCTTGCGTATGTGTTTGTCGCAACGACTGCGTTGAATTGAAGAATACCGAAGCCGAGTATTTTTGCCTGCTCGATACAATCGAGGACAAGCGACCTGCCTATATGAAGTCCGCGCGAGTTTTCGCTCACTGCAAAGCTTGCGTTGCAGATGTGGGCGCATCTTCCGACGTTGTTCGGGTGAAGAATATATAAGCCGCAAACTGCTTTGTCGCTTGTTTTTTCGGCAACAGCGCAATATGACTGGCTTGAAAAAAATTCTCTGCCGCTTTTTTCGTTTAAAAGCTCCTCCTGAGGAAAGGCGTTTCCCTCCTCTACCACACGGTTCCAGATATTACACATTTCGTTTAAATCGCCCTCGTTATATTTGCGAATAAGTATTTCCATTTTTAATTCTCCCGTATTTTATTAGACATATTATACACAATTTTCCGTTCGTGTTCAATATATGACCTTTTATGACAAAAATAAAAACAAATCTTTTATTTTGAAAATTCGTGTGCTATAATGGGCTATGATGAAATAACAAATTGTCATATTGGTGAATATAAATGAAGAATAAAATTAATGGAAATACTTTTAATAATTTTATGTCTAAAAATAAACGCCGAATATTATGCTGCCTTTTTTTGGCATTTTGCCTTACAGCGGTTTTTCTTTTTTCCGGCTGTAGCAATAACGACGATGAAGCTATAGTTATGGTGTCGGCGCAGGAAAACGACGGCGTAAAGAAAAAGGACGCCCCGAAGCCCGACGATGTAAAGCTTGTTTTGGACTCATACGGCAGCAAAATAATTGCAACGTGGGATGAAGCTAAAAACGCGAGCGGCTATGAATTGTATTTGTCAAAAAACGGAAAGTCATATTCCTCTTTAATTACGACAAATACGCTGAGCTATGAAACGGATAAGCTTAAATGCGGCGAAAAATACTACATAAAAATTGTTCCTTATAATTCCGAAGCGGGAAAAAACACCTCATACGGAACCCCTACGGTTAAATCAATCGTTTGCAGCGCCGGTCATGTAATAGACGGCTATGAGGTCGGCGACACATATATACATATTGATATTGACGAGCAGACCGTGCGTTTTTATAAGGATGACAAGCTGATAGTTGAAACACCTGTTGTAACCGGCACAGCCGGTGCATGCGATACTCCGACAGGATACTTTGAGGTTAGAAAAATGGCTTCACCTGCTCATCTTATCGGGCCGACATGGGACGTCAACGTAAAATATTGGGTAGGAATAAATCTGTCAAACGATATTGGCTTGCATGATTCGTCATGGCGTAATTCCGGCTACGGAGGAGATATATACCGTACGGACGGCTCAAACGGATGTATCAATACTCCGCTTGACGCAATGAAAAAGATATACGATAATGTCACCATAGGAGTGCCGGTTATAGTAAGCGGCTCGGAAAGCTATCAATACTCAAACGACGATTATTCATACGACAGCTCCTCTGACGATACGCAAGACGCCGGGTCCGGCGATGATTCAAACGATATTTACTTTGACGGCTCAGAATACAGCACTGAAGCTTCTACGGAAGGCTCCGACGAGAACGGCGGCGATTACTCGGCAAGCGACGAATTCGGCGGCGAAGGCGGGCAGGACGACTACTATTCAGCCGACGGCTACGACGGCGGAGATGATTATTCATATTACGATGACACACAGTAGGACGAAATATCGTCTGAATAAAATTAATTGGCGCGGCATTTTTATTTATGCCGCGCTTTTTGCACATTAAAAGCTTATTGACAAAACTACGTTCAAATGATAGAGTAATATCAGAATTAAATAATATCTTGGGGAGCTTTTTGCTGAGAGGAAGTTCGGCTTCGACCCTTATACCTGATTTGGATAATGCCAACGTAGGAATTATTGCTATTATTGGGTATACATATTATAACATATGTGTACCCTGTTTTTTTGGAGGTCAAAATGGAATACACAACTCAAATGGACGCCGCGAGAAAAGGCATATTTACGAAGGAAATGGAGACTGTCTGCAAAAAAGAGAGGTTAGAAAAGGAAGAGCTTATGTCTTATATGGCTCAGGGAAAGGTCATCATTCCCTGCAACAAGCGCCATACCTCAATAGAGCCGAACGCTCTCGGCTCCATGCTTAAAACCAAGATAAATGTTAATCTTGGCACCTCCCGTGACTGGAAGGATATGGATATGGAATTTGAAAAGGTCAAGAGCGCCGTTGATATGGGCGCTGAGGCGATAATGGATCTTAGCTCATACGGCGACACGAGAAAGTTCAGGAAAAAGCTTACATCGGAATGTCCGGCAATGATAGGAACAGTGCCTATTTACGACGCGGTTGTATATTACCATAAGGCTCTCAAGACTATAAGCGCGAGAGAATGGATAGATATAGTTCGTATGCACGCTGAGGACGGCGTGGATTTTATGACTATCCACTGCGGAATAAACAAGGAAACGGCAAAGAAGTTCAAGAAGAATAAAAGGCTTATGAACATTGTTTCAAGGGGCGGTTCAATAATCTTTGCGTGGATGGAAATGACGGGTGAGGAAAATCCGTTTTACCAATATTTTGACGAGATACTCGACATTTGCCGTCAATACGATGTAACGCTCAGCCTCGGCGACGCCTGCCGTCCCGGCTGTATTATGGACGCCACGGACGCGTCACAGATAGAGGAGCTTATAACACTCGGCGAGCTTACAAAAAGGGCTTGGGAAAAGGACGTTCAGGTTATGATAGAGGGGCCCGGCCATATGCCGATAAATCAGATAGCGGCGAATATGGAAATTCAGAAAACACTTTGCCACGGAGCGCCGTTTTATGTTTTGGGGCCAATCGTCACAGACATTGCGCCGGGGTATGACCATATAACCTCAGCGATTGGCGGAGCAATAGCGGCGTCAAGCGGAGCGGCGTTTTTATGCTATGTAACGCCTGCCGAGCATTTAAGACTGCCAGATGTAAACGACGTTAAAGAGGGAATTATTGCCGCGAGAATAGCAGCTCATTCAGCCGATATTGCAAAGGGCGTAAGGGGTGCTGACGAATGGGATCTTGAAATGGATAAGGCGAGAAAAAAGCTTGATTGGGAAAAAATGTTTGAATTATCTATAGACCCTGAAAAGGCAAGGAGATACCGTGAGCAGGCAAAGCCCGAAAAAGAGGATACCTGCAGTATGTGCGGAAACTTTTGCGCCGTTAAGAATATGAACAGAATACTCGACGGCGAAATCGTTTCGATATACGATGAATAACAGGGGGCGCCGGCAAATGAGCGTAGATGGGATAATTTTTGATTTTGACGGCACGCTGATGGACACAACGTATATTTGGCGAAATATGGCGAGCAATTATATTCGCTCAAAGGGAAAAACGCCAAAGGAGGATCTCGATTTGGCTGTCAAGCGCTTCAACGTCTTTGAGGCAACGGAATTTCTCAAGCGCGAATATAATCTTGATAAAACGGTTGACGAGCTGATAGACGAATTTAACAGCCTTGCCGAAAGGGAGTATGCCGAAACGGCTCAGCCGAAGCCAGGCGTTTTGAGCGCGCTTGAGGAAATTAATTCGCTCGGTATAAAAATGTGCGTCGCGACGACAAATGTTACCTCCCTTGTAAAGGCCGCCGCTGTCAGGTGCGGAATTGACAAATATTTTTCAACATATTTTTCCGGCACTCAGCTTCGTATCAATAAGGATACGCCACGGATATATGAGCTTGCCGCCGAACATCTCGGAACAAAAAAGGAGAATACGTGGGTGTTTGAGGACTCCTTATATGCCGTAAAATCCGCAAAAAACGGAGGCTTTAACGTAGCGGCTGTATTCGATTCCGACTCAAGCTGCGACTGGGGCGAGATGAATAAAACAGCGGACGTCTGCATTGATTCTATGAGCGAGTGGAGGAGAATTTATGGTTAAAAGCGTGCTTACTGTCGCCGGCTCGGATTCCTCCGGCGGCGCCGGAATACAGGCGGATATTAAGACCATAACCTGTATGGGTAAATACGCGATGAGCGTAGTTACTTCCCTTACGGCTCAAAACACGCTCGGAGTTTTCGCCGTTGAGGACGCGGCGCCTGAATTTGTAAAAAAGCAGCTTGACTGTGTGTTTGACGATATTTTCCCCGACAGCGTAAAAATAGGTATGGTGTCCAACAGGGAAATAATCACATCGGTTGCCGATAAGCTTTGTCAGTGGCATGCAAGGAATATAGTAGCCGACCCGGTGATGGTCTCCACAAGCGGCTGTCCTCTGCTTGACAGCGACGCCGCGCGGACGCTCATAAAAGACCTTCTGCCTCTTGCCGATTTAATAACGCCGAATATTCCCGAGGCGGAGGTGCTCAGCGGCATAAAAATAGCCTGCGAGAGCGATATAAAAAAGGCTGCTGAAATAATATTCAAAAAATGCTCCGCCGCTGTTTTGATAAAGGGCGGTCATAACAAATATAACGCCGACGACCACTTGTTTGACGGGAACGGGCATTTTGTTTTTAAATCCGAAAGAATAGATAATAAAAATACGCACGGCACAGGCTGTACGCTTTCCTCGGCAATAGCCTGCGGTCTCGCCGACGGCAGCGGCGTTTATGACAGCGTGCTTGCGGCGAAGGAATACGTTAAGGGAGCGCTTGAGGTTAAATTTGACATAGGAAAGGGCAACGGCCCGCTTTTGCATAATTACAAATTCATTCAGGCTGAAATATAGCTCTGTTTTGGATGCTGCCGCTTGATCAGCTTAAAAGCTAAGCTCCGTGCGGCTGTTTTAAATGTCGAAGCCTTGATTTTAATTAAAAAAGATAAATTATAATAATAAACGCTGCGAGCCTTGCCGCAGCGTTTATGTTATGTATTGTTCATTTCCTTTAGCTTATTTTTTATAAGGCTGAGCGCCTCATATGGGTCGTCGGTGCCTTTAACAGCCGTTTCCATGGGGCAAAAGCCGGTGCGGCTGCGGTTGAGTATGGCGTCTGTCAGCAAGCCGTATTCATCGGCGTAAATTCCGTTTTCCTTAAGAACCTTATAAGCCTGCACGCTGATTATATCCGCGTAAACGCAGTCTACTCCAAGCAGAACATACAAAAACGCTGCCGCCTTTCCGACAGTCTTGTCGGCAGCGGAATAGCCCTTAAAGCTTTTGCCGTGTTCAACAAGCTCGAGAAGCGGCTTTACTCCTCTTTCTTTGCTTGTGTATACGCTGTCGCCCTTTTTCAAAACACAGGTGTATTTTTCGCTTTTAAGCAGCTGCGCTGCCTTTTTCAAATCATTTAAATCATTCATTGCTTTTTCCTGAATTTTCAACACGGTAAACTATAAGCGGTATCAGCGCCAATTGAAGCGCAATGCCGAAAATACCCGTCGCGACGCTTGTGTATATCACGGATATGCTTATACCTTGATAGCCAAATGCAAAAGCCGCAATCAAAATAGCCGCGGCACGGACAATTCTGCCTGAAAGCTGAGCGATTATTACCTTTAAAACCGTCGGCATTTTTTTATTTCTTAAAAGTCCTGCCGTAAGTCCGTAGACTAAAAGCTCAATTGTCATAAAGGGCAGCATTGTAATGACGGGCATTCCCGAAAGCAAAAAGCTTAATATCGGAGCGGCTATTCCTGAAATTGCGCCTGCATAAGCGCCGGCGAGTAAGCCGACGAGTATAATCGGCAGATGCATAGGCAAAAAAGCCTCGCCAAGCGACGAACCGAGCCCCGATAGCGCGCCCATAGCGTGAAACAGCTGCGGCAGAGCAACAGCCGATGCGATTGATAAGACTGTCGCCAAAGCCTGAGCCTTTATTGATAAAGCCGGTTTAAAATATGATTTTGTCAATTCGGTATTTGCCATTGTATAAAACTCCTTTTTTAACTGAGAATTTTTTTCGCCTTTAATTATAACACAATTAAAGTCAATAATAAACATAATTTCAAAAATACGGCAATATAATTTGATAAATTAAGCAAAGGAGGACGGGCAGTGCCTTTTTTAAAATGATAAAATCTTAATATTTTATCTCAAATTATTGATTTAAAGGCAATGTGTGTTATAATATAAAGGCTAAAATTGCATTGTATCTTACAGTTAAAAAACTAAAAGAACAGTAGCAGGAGGAATTTAATATGACAAACAAAAAAAGCACGGCGGTCGATTTGGCTCAGCTTGCGCTTTTCAGCGCGCTGATAATACTGCTTGCCTTTATTCCGGGTATCGGTTACATCCCGTTGGGAGTGACACGAGCAACAATAATCCATGTTCCGGTAATAATAGGCTCTATTATCTTCGGCCCCAAAAAAGGCGCGATACTCGGCGGAGTATTCGGACTTACGAGCCTAATTAACAACACAATGGCTCCGACAGTCACGTCATTTGTATTTACCCCGTTTTACGAGAGCGCGGGAGTTGGCGGAAATCCGCTTAGTCTTGTGATTTGTTTTATTCCGAGAATTTTAATCGGAGTTGTCCCATATTTTGTTTTCAAGGGACTTATGAGGCTTTTTAACAAAATAAAGGGAAAGGAAACAGTATCGCTTGTAGTAGCCGGAATTTGCGGCGCTATGACAAACACTATTCTCGTTATGAGTATGATTTACCTGTTTTTCGGCGAAAGCTACGCCAGTGCAAACGGGATTTCACACGACGCGCTTCTCGGCTTCATACTCGGCGTTGTCGGTGTAAACGGCGTGCTTGAGGCTATAACCGCGGCGGTGCTGACCTGCGTGATATGCAAGGTGCTTTTCAAAATAAAGAAAAGCCGTGGAATATGACAGCAACATATATTAAGCGGCGTTTGCCGATATAATAAAATTGATAAACAAAGATCAACAATATAATTTTAGCAAATTGCATTTACAGGGATGATCGTATGATTTTGGCTCTTGACGTAGGAAACACAAACATTGTTCTCGGCTGTATAGACGATAAAAATATTGTATATGAGGCTCGCATAGCTACCGACAACAGAAAAACGGAATATCAGTATGCGGTTGAATTTCGCAGTATGCTCGATATTGCCGGAATTGACAGAGCGAAAATATCGGGGGCAATGATGTCCTCCGTCGTGCCGCCGCTCATAAGCATTCTAAAGCGTGCAGTTGAGCTTGTGGCAGGCTGTACGCCGCTTGTTGTCGGTCCCGGAGTTAAAACCGGTTTAAATATTATGATTGACAATCCGGCTCAGCTCGGCAGCGACCAGGTGGTTGATGCGATTGCGGCATTGAACGAATACCGGCCGCCGTTGATAATCCTTGATATGGGCACCGCGACAACCGTTTCGGTAATTGATAAAAAGAGGAATTATCTTGGTGGAATGATAATACCGGGTGTGAAAATCTCTCAGGAAAGCCTGACGACGAGCACATCTCAATTGCCTAAGATAAGCATTGAAGCGCCGAAAAAGGTTATCGGCACAAATACCGTCGATTGTATGAAAAGCGGAGCTATATTTGGCAACGCCGCGATGGTGGACGGCGTTATAGATAGAATTGAGAATGAGCTTGGAGAAAAAACCACGGTTATCGCTACTGGAGGACTTGCCGAAAGCATAATTCCGTTTTGCAGGCGTAATATTATAATAGACGATCAGCTTCTTATAAAGGGTTTAAAAATCATATACGATAAAAATTGTAATTAATGTATATCAGGACATGCAGTAATACGTGTCCTGAAAAAATATAAATAATAGGCAGGGGAAAATATGGATATTATTGAGCTGTTAAAGGTTATATTTCAGGGTGTTATCGAGGGAATAACCGAATGGCTGCCGATAAGCAGTACGGGTCATATGCTGCTTGTTGACGAATTTATGAAGATGAATATGACCGATGATTTCAAGGAGATGTTCCTTGTAGTCATTCAGTTCGGCGCGATTCTCGCGGTAATATGTATATTTTGGAGCAAGCTCTGGCCATTTAAGCTGCAAAAATTAAACCATTCCAACGGAAGAGCCCTTTGCGTTGACACCGGTATAATAAGTATGTGGGGAAAGGTCATAGTCGGCTGTCTGCCTGCCGCGGTGCTCGGATTTTTATTTGATGATTTAATAACGGAATATCTTTATTCGCCGTATGTAATAGCGCTTGCGCTGATTATTTACGGTATTGGATTTATCGTTGTGGAAATATGGAACAAAAACAGGCAGTCAAGAGTCAATTCTATTTCCGAGATTACATATCAGTCAGCGCTGATAATCGGCGCTTTTCAGGCTCTTGCAATGATTCCGGGAACGTCACGTTCAGGCGCGACTATAATCGGCGCGCTTTTGCTTGGCTTTTCAAGAACGACCGCGGCTGAGTACACCTTCTTCCTCGCCGTGCCGACTATGATAGGCGCAAGCGGATTTAAAATGCTTAAATATTTTATAAAGACGGGCTTCGGCTTTACAACAAGCGAGTTAATATACCTTGTACTCGGTATGGCGGTTGCGTTCGGCGTATCGGTATTAGTTATAAAGTTCCTTATGAGCTATATAAAAAAGCACGATTTCAAAGTATTCGGCATTTACAGAATCGCGCTGGGCTTGCTGGTGATATTCCTTGCACCGAGCCTGTTTGGCGCCGCCGCCTGACATTCTGTTTCGCGGCAGATGCAAGGCTTTAATTCACCTTAACATTTACGACACACTAAAAAACCTTATGACGATATTCCGCCATAAGGTTTTTTATCGGCTCTTTTTCTTATTAATTAAAGCGTTAATGAAATATAATTATCATGCAAGTGATGTCAGACGGCACGCCTCAGCTTTTTTAAAAGCCGTATTTCCTCTGCATAGCCGTCAAGCTCGTTTGGGGTTTCAAGATAAAAGGGGAGCTCTCGAAGGCTTTTGTTGTTGATTATCCTCTCAAAGGCCTCAAGCCCTATTCCGCCCTGACCGATTTTCTGGTGCCTGTCCTTTCGGCTGCCAAGACTGTTCATACTGTCGTTCAGATGAATTGCCTTCAGCCTTTCGATGCCTATTATTCTGTCAAACTCCTCAAGCACCGCTTCAAGCCTGTTTACAATATCGTAGCCGCCGTCGAAAACGTGACAGGTGTCAAGACAGACCCCAAGCTTGTCCTTTAGCTTAGTCCCGTCGATTATAGCCGCCAGCTCTTCAAACCGACCGCCTATTTCGCTGCCCTTGCCTGCCATTGTTTCAAGCAAAACGGTAGTGTGCATATCCTCTCTCAGCACGCTGTTTAAAAACTCGCTTATAAGCTGTATTCCTCGCTCGCTTCCCTGTCCGACATGACAGCCGGGGTGAAAATTATATAAATTACCCGGCAAAAGTTCCATTCTCTTAAGGTCGTCAGACATAGCTTCAAACGCAAATTCACGCACCCTTTCGTCATTTGAGCAGGGATTGAGCGTATACGGTGCGTGCGCGAGAATTACTTTAAAATCATTTTTAAGCATTATGGATTTAAGCTCATTAACGTCCGCTTCATCTATATCCTTTGCTTTGCCGCCCCTTGGATTTCTCGTGAAAAACTGAAAGGTGTTTGCGCCGATTTCAAGCGCCTGCCTGCCCATAGCGGCAAATCCCTTCGATACCGAAAGATGACATCCTATTATCAATATTAAATCACTCCTTCAACAAGCTTTGAACATTATAATCTATAAAGCCGATAATTGCAAACGATACAACAATATTAAAAATAAAACTGTTTTTAAAAAATTAGTTCACTAAATATAAAAGTTATCTGATTGGCTTTTATGCAAAAAATATATGGATTTTGTCGTGTGATTTTGGTATAATCAATAGTGGCGGAATATGAACTGATTAAGGCGCATAAATAGGCGTTTAAATAAGCTTGTATTTTTATTGCTTTAGTTTATTGAAAAAGGCAGGTTGATTTTAATGAACAGGAAAAAGAGGAGGCTTGCAGCGTCGGCTACAGGCTTATTGCTTGCAACACTGCTTGCAGGCTCGTCGTTGACGGTTGGGGCGGTATCCGACAGCGCGGACAAGCAG
>CANQEU010000032.1 GCA_947595635.1 uncultured Clostridia bacterium | reverse complement strand
TTTTTGCCTTTATTATATCGCAAATTTGTAAACCATGTCCTTGCACTTTATGTAAACTATGTTACTGCACTATACAGGGGCGTTTAGCCCCTTGCATAACAAACAAATATAAAGCAGCAGGCAGGTCGCCGCAAGGCGGTCTGCCTGCGCTCACAGTCTGTCTGCGCTCAAAAGGCGCAAAATTAAAAACAGATTTATTGAGAAAAATTTAAGGGAGAGCGTTTGCGCTCTCCCTTTTTCCGTTTGTTTTATTTCAGGCAGGTATAGCCCATTAAATATTCATCAACATCCGCCGCCGCGTCTCTGCCCTCTCTTATTGCCCAAACAACAAGAGACTGTCCTCTGTGCATATCGCCGGCCGTGAATACCTTTTCAATATTCGTTTTATAGCTTCCCTGCTCGGTTGACACATTGCTGCGGCTGTTAGTTTCAACACCGAACGCCTGCGGTATATACTGCCTTGGCCCGAGAAAGCCTGCCGCTATCAATATAAGCTCTGCGTCAATGTATTCCTCGCTGCCCTCTACCTGCTGCATAACTCTCTTTTTTGCCTTTTTGTCGTATGAAAACTCCAGCTTTACGGTCACTACTCCCTTAAGTCCGCCGTTTTCGTCCTTTACAAACTCCTTTACAGTGGTCTGATAACGTCGCGGATCGGAGCCGAACAATGCTATAGCCTCCTGCTGACCGTAGTCGGTCTTGCAGATTCTCGGCCACTCCGGCCACGGATTATCCTCGGCGCGGCTGTCGGGCAGCTTAGGCATCATCTCAAGCTGTATTACAGATTTGCATCCCTGACGTATCGCTGTGCCGACGCAATCGTTTCCAGTGTCGCCGCCGCCGATTATAACTACATTTTTATCCTTGGCGGAAATATAATTTCCGTCCTCCAAATTTGAATCAAGCAGGCTTTTAGTTGTCGCCTTGAGGTAATCAACGGCAAAATAAATTCCGTTTGCGTCCCTGCCGGGCGCGTTTATGTCGCGCGGATTTCCTGCTCCGCAGCACAGCACGACAGCGTCATAGTCGTTTATAAGCTGTTCGGCTTCAACATTGCCTCCGACATCGGCGCCCGTTACAAAGCTTATTCCCTCCGCCTTCATCAAATCTACTCTTCTGTCAACTATCTGCTTTTCAAGCTTCATATTGGGAATACCGTACATCAAAAGTCCGCCTACTCTGTCGTCCTTTTCATAGACGGTCACGCTGTGTCCCCTCTTGTTAAGCTGTGCGGCGCACGCAAGTCCCGAAGGGCCCGACCCTATCACCGCCACCCTTTTGCCGGTTCTCACCTGCGGAGGGTTAGGCTTCATCATACCTGTCGCGAAAGCGTTTTCAATTATGAAATTCTCGTTTTCCTTTACGCTCACCGCGTCGCCGTTCATACCGCAGGTGCAGGCTGCCTCGCAAAGAGCAGGACATACCCTTGAGGTGAATTCGGGGAAATTGTTTGTTACAAACAGTCTGTGAGCGGCTGAATCAAGCTCGCCGGTATAGATAAGGTCGTTCCATTCCGGTATGAGATTGTTAAGCGGACAGCCGGATACCATACCCATTATCATCTGACCGTTTTGACAAAACGGCACGCCGCAGTCCATACATCTTGCCGCCTGCTTTTGTCTTTCCTCAGGCAGCATTGGGGAATGAAACTCGTTATAGTTCTTTATCCTTTCAAGAGGCGACTCACCCTCGTTGTTTTTTCTTATATAATCCAAAAAACCTGTTGGCTTTCCCATTTTATCCGCCCTCCTTATCCTCTGGTATTTATATAAAACGCTTCGATTTTAGCCTGTTCGGGACTCATTCCCTTTTCCTCCATAAGGAAGATGCTCTGCATCATCTTTGCATAGTCGTTGGGAAGAACCTTTTTGAATTTCGGCAGATATTCTTCAAAGTTTTCAAGAATTTCTCTGCCCTTTGGCGAGCCTGTAGCCTCAACGTGCTCGGTTATCATATTTTTAAGCTCGGCAACGTCATACTTTTCCGTAACGCCGCTTACGGAAACCATCTCCTTGTTCATATTCCTGTAAAGGCTTGAATCCTCGTCAAGAACATAGGCTATACCGCCGCTCATTCCGGCGGCAAAGTTCTTTCCGGTTGCGCCGAGAACAACTACTCTTCCGCCGGTCATATATTCGCAGCCGTGATCTCCAACGCCCTCTACGACTGCAAACGCGCCGGAATTTCTTACGCAGAAGCGCTCGCCCGCAACGCCGCTGATGAACGCCTTGCCGCTTGTTGCCCCGTAAAGCGCAACATTGCCTATTATTATGTTTTCATCACGCTTAAAGGTAGAGCCCTTAGGAGGATAAACTATCAGCTTTCCGCCCGACATACCCTTGCCGAAGTAGTCGTTGCTGTCGCCCTGAAGCTCCAGCGTCAGACCCTTTGGAATAAACGCGCCAAAGCTCTGACCGCCAGCTCCCTTGCATTTTACAACATAGAAATCATCGTCAAGCGCATTGTCATGATAGCGCTTTGTTATCTCTGAGCCGAATATGGTGCCGACCGAGCGGTCGATATTCGTAACGTCTATCTCTATTGTTTTTTTCGTTTTGTTTTTAAGCGCCGACGCCATCTTTTTGAGTATTACTCTCTCGTCAACGGTCTTTTCAAGCTCAAAGTCGTATTTATCCTCAGGTATAAAGATTCTTGGAGCGTCAGTATTTACATACGGGTTGCTGAGGATATTAGTCATATCTATTTTTGCGGCTCTTGAACCCTTTTCGGTCTCCTTTACCTTTAACAGGTCGGAACGTCCCACAAGCTCGTCAACGGTTCTGATTCCGAGCCTTGCCATATATTCTCTAAGCTCCTGAGCAATAAAATGCATAAAATTGACAACATATTCCGGCTTGCCGCGAAATCTTTTTCTAAGCTCGGGATTCTGAGTCGCAATACCCACCGGACAGGTGTCAAGATTACAAACACGCATCATAACGCAGCCCATTGTTACAAGCGGAGCGGTAGCAAAGCCAAACTCCTCGGCGCCGAGCAAAGCGGCGACAAGAACGTCTCTTCCCGTCATAAGCTTACCGTCGGTTTCTATTACGACCTTTGACCTTAGTCCGTTCATAATAAGGGTCTGGTGCGTTTCCGCAAGTCCGAGCTCCCACGGCAGTCCGGCGTTGTAAATCGAGTTTCTCGGAGCAGCGCCTGTACCGCCGTCATAGCCGGATATAAGCACAACGCCGGCTCCCGCCTTGGCAACGCCAGCGGCAACAGTTCCTACGCCTGCCTCGGAAACGAGCTTTACGGAAATTCTCGCGTCCTTGTTTGCGTTTTTAAGGTCGTAAATCAACTGTGCAAGATCTTCTATAGAGTATATATCATGATGCGGCGGCGGAGAAATAAGTCCTACTCCCGGAGTTGAGTGCCTTGTTTTCGCAATCCACGGATAAACCTTTTTTCCGGGAAGATGTCCGCCCTCGCCGGGCTTAGCGCCCTGCGCCATTTTTATCTGTATTTCCTTTGCGCTTACAAGGTATTCCGACGTCACGCCAAATCGGCCGGAAGCCACCTGCTTTATCGCGGAGCAGCGGTTTAATCCATCCTTGCCTACAGTCAGCCGCTCGGTATCCTCGCCGCCCTCGCCCGAATTGGACTTTCCGCCGATACTGTTCATGGCTATCGCCATAGTCTCGTGCGCCTCCTGCGAGATAGAGCCGTATGACATCGCGCCGGTTTTGAACCTGTGGCAAATACTGTCTACGCTCTCAACCTCGTCAATCGGTATTCCGCCGTCTTCGGGGAATTTGAAGTCAAGAAGACTTCTTAAATTCATATGCTTATCCTCACGGCAAATCGCCGCTGAATACTGCTTAAACAGCTCATAATTTCCCGTTCTTGCAGACTCCTGAAGAAGGTGAATGGTTTCGGGATTATACAGATGCTCCTCTTTTCCGCTGCGCAGCTTATGGCTGCCGGCGCTTTCAACCTCAAGCAGAACATTCAAATCAAGTGGGTCGAAGGCGAGAGCATGCAGCTTTTCCGAACGCTTGGCAATATCGTCAAGCGTAATGCCGCCTATTCGGCTTACTGTATTCGTAAAGTATTTGTCTATTACCTCTTTCGATATTCCTATCGCCTCAAATATTTTAGAGCCGAGATATGACTGTATTGTCGAGATTCCCATTTTTGAAGCGATTTTTACTATTCCGTGCAGCACGGCGCTGTTGTAGTCGTTTACTGCCGCGTAGTAATCCTTGTCGAGCGCTCCAGTATCAATAAGGTCGCGTATTGTTTCCTGCGCAAGATACGGGTTTATTGCGCACGCACCGTAACCGAGCAGTGTTGCAAAGTGATGCACCTCGCACGGCTCTGCGCTTTCAAGCACCATTGAAACCGAGGTTCTCTTTTTTGTGGAAACAAGGTGCTGCTGCATTGCGGAAACGGCAAGCAGCGAAGGAATCGCAACATGGTATTCGTCAACGCCTCTGTCGGACAGAACAATTATATTCGCTCCGTTTTTATACGCCTTATCCGCCTGCAAAAACAGGTGCTCTATTGCCTTTGCAAGATTTGTATTTTTATAATATGTAATCGGAATAACGGCTGTCTTTAGTCCGTCCACCTTAAGATTTTTTATCTTGAGCATATCCGTATTTGTCAGAATAGGGTGCTTTATTTTCAGAACATGGCAGTTATCCGCCTTTTCCACAAGTATATTGCCGTCGCTTCCTATATGAACGCTCGTGTCCGTTACAATTTCCTCGCGTATTGCGTCTATAGGCGGATTTGTTACCTGTGCAAAAAGCTGCTTAAAGTAGTTAAACAGAGGATATTCCGCGTTTGAAAGCGGAGGAATAGGACTGTCGGTTCCCATTGCGGCAATAGGCTCGCTGCCGTTTTTCGCCATTGGCAAAATGCTTGTTCTTATCTGCTCATATGTATATCCAAACGCCTTTTGAAGCCTTGTAAGATGCTCTTTGTCAAAGCGAATGACGTTTTTATTCGGTATCTGAAGATCCTTGAGATATACGATATTCTGATCGAGCCACTCTCCGTAAGGCTGCCTTGTGGCATAGTATTCCTTTAAATCACGGTCGTCGATAAGCTCGCCTCTTATCGTATCTACGAGAAGCATCTTTCCGGGGCGCAGTCTTTCCTTGACAAGCACGTTCTCCGGCGGTATGTCTATACAGCCGACCTCGGAGGAAAGTATAAGAAAGCCGTCCTTTGTAATATAGTAGCGCGACGGGCGCAGACCGTTTCTGTCAAGCACGGCGCCCATTATATCGCCGTCCGAGAATATTATTGAGGCGGGGCCGTCCCACGGCTCCATCATAGTTGCGTAATATTGATAAAAATCTCTCTTTTCAGGCGTTATAGTCCTGTTATTCTTCCACGGCTCCGGAATGGTTATCATAACCGCAAGCGGCAGCGGCATTCCTGCCATCATCATAAATTCAAGCGCATTGTCAAGCCGCGCCGAGTCTGAGCCGTTGGGGTCGACTATCGGAAAAATTTTGTCCAAATCATCGTCAAGAACCTCGCAGGATACAGACTCCTCACGGGCAAGCATTCTGTCGGCATTGCCCTTTATGGTGTTTATTTCACCGTTGTGTACTATTATTCTGTTCGGGTGCGCCTTTTGCCAGCTTGGATTTGTGTTTGTGCTGAAGCGGCTGTGAACGGTTGCAATTGCAGAGGTATATTTTTCACTTTGAAGGTCATAGAAGAACCGGCGAAGCTCCTTAACAAGGAACATTCCCTTGTATACTATAGTCCTGCTTGAAAGCGACACAACGTATGTGTCCTCATTGCTCTGCTCAAATACCCTTCTCGCAATGTAAAGCTTTCTGTCAAAGTCAAGACCCTTTTCAACATTCTGCGGCCTCTTTACAAACGCCTGCATAATATAAGGCATACTGTCAAGAGCCTTTTGACCTATTACCGCAGGGTCTGTAGGAACATCTCTCCAGCCGAGAAATTCAAGACCCTCTTTTTTGGTAATTATTTCAAAAAGCTTCATTGCCTGAAGTCTTTTAAGCTCATTTTGCGGGAAGAAGAACATTCCTATTCCGTAATCTCTCTCCTCGCCTATGTCAAAGCCCAAATCGGCTGTTGCGTCCTTAAAAAATTCGTGAGAAATTTGCAGCAGTATTCCGACTCCGTCGCCTGTTTTACCCTCTGCGTCCTTTCCTGCACGATGCTCAAGCGTTTCAACAATGCTCAAGGCATCGTCAACAACGCGGCGTGATTTTATTCCCTTGATGTTTACGACAGAGCCTATTCCGCAGTTGTCATGCTCAAAGCTCGGGTCATAAAGACCTTGCTTTGCAAAAGGCTCCTGATTTTTAAAATTGTCCGTCACAAGCACCTACCCCTTTACAATCTTTTGTTAATATAAACGATGTGAAAAGCCGGCTTTTACCAAGCGTTTCAGCGCAATGCTTTTCAAGCGCTCAATACGAAATTTACTTTAACATAATACAGCGCCTTTGTCAAGCTTATTTTGCAACTTCCGCGCTAAAAATTGCAGAAATATTTGTATTTATTTCTTTTAAAGCAAGTTTTTGATATTTTTGCAGGAAATATTAATTTTTCCTGCATTTCCGAATATTTTCCTTCCGTGCTGTTTATCTAAGTCCGCAATCGGCTTACATCAATAATTTTCAGTATATATAAGCGTCTTTCGTTTTTGCCGGAAGAGCGTCAGATGACAGCCGTTCGCTTTTAGAGGTTTTATTTGACTTTTTTTCTCCGTAAGTATAAAATATAATAAGATACAGCTTTGAATATTCTCTTAAAATCAAGCCTGAATTTAAGCTGTGTTTTAAGAGTGTGAATTGCAGAGCGCAAGCAAATAATTTGTAAGTCAAATATAAAGAGAGGTGAAGAAAATGGACGCAGGAGGCAGTAGCAGCACAGCGCCTTACCGAATACGCAGGCGGACAATGCGGCATTTTTGCGCCCATTTTCGCCTTAACGGTTTTATGCCGTAACACTTCGGTGCGGTGCTTTCGCCTAATAAAAAACAAGTTAGGAGGAACGCCCGATGGAAACCGATAACACGGTTAAAGTCACCGTATCTTTGCAGTCGTCTATACAAAGACTTCTGGAAAGCAAAAAATATACTACTCTCAGAGATATTTTTATCACGCTTCAGCCTGCCGACATTGCGTCTTTGTTTGACGAAATGCCGGAGGAATCTCTGCCGCTTCTGTTCAGGCTGCTGCCAAAGGAGCTTGCGGCGGATACATTTGTTGAAATGGACGATGACGCGCAGGAGCTTCTGATACACGGCTTCAGCGACACCGAGCTTAAAGAGGTCGTTGATGAGCTTTATGTTGACGACGCCGTTGACCTTATTGAAGAAATGCCTGCAAACGTTGTAATGAGAATACTGCGTCAGGCAGACCCTGAGGTAAGAAAGCAGATCAACGAGGTTTTAAAATACCCCGAAGACAGCGCAGGCAGTATAATGACTACCGAGTTTGTAAGCCTTCGCCCGTCTATGACGGTCAGCGATTCCATAAAAAGAATCCGCAGAACCGGCGTTGATAAGGAAACGATATACACCTGCTATGTAACCGACGACAACAGAAGGCTTATCGGAATGATCTCAATAAAAACCCTGCTTTTGTCGGACGAGGATGAGATAATAACCGAAATAATGGAATCAAACGTAATTTCGGTAAATACGCTTGACGACCAGGAAAGCGTTGCAAATCAGTTTAATAAATACGACTTTTTGGCTATTCCTGTTGTAGACGGAGAAAACAGGCTCGTGGGAATAGTTACGGTAGACGACGCTATAGACGTTATGCAGGAGGAAACGACCGAGGATATGGAGGTTATGGCGGCTATTACCCCTACCGACAAGCCGTATATGAAAACCGGTGTATTTGAAACCTATTCAAAGAGGATACCGTGGCTGCTTATCCTTATGATCTCCGCCACGTTTACAGGCTGGATAATCTCTGCGTATGAGCAGGCGCTTGCGGTTCAGGTCGCGCTAACCGCTTTTATACCGATGCTTATGGATACCGGCGGAAATTCCGGTAGTCAGGCGTCTGTTACAATAATCAGAGGACTTTCACTTGATGAGATTAAATTCAGAGATATGCCAAGTGTAATTTTTAAAGAATGCCGAGTTGCGCTTTTGTGCGGAGTTACGCTTGCCGTCGCCAATTTTTTAAAGCTTATGTTTATCGACAGGGTCGGGCTCTATATATCTATCGTAGTTTGCCTTACGCTTATCTGCACTGTTTTTGTCGCAAAATTTATAGGCTGTACTCTGCCGATGATAGCAAAAAAAATCGGCTTTGACCCGGCTGTAATGGCAAGTCCGTTTATAACAACGGCGGTCGACGCAATTTCTCTTTTGATGTATTTCCAAATTGCAAGAATTTTTTTGAATATATGAATATATACTGCCCGATAGCCAAAAATTCTATCGGGTAACTTTTTGCCGTTTTATACTCGAATTTTGTTGAAATAAGCGCTTATTTATTGTATAATAGGCTTGATTTAATGCTGAGCAAAAGCCGTCAGGCTTATATAATCACTATAACAACTCAGTTATAACGAAACAGGAGGTAAAAATATGCCGGAAAATAATGAAGGTCGAAATTACGAGGAAAGGTATTTGCGGCGCGAAGAGCGCAGAAGGCAGGAGCGCCTTAAAAGGCAAAAGCGCAACAGAATGATTATTATCGGCTGCGCCGCTGCAATTCTTATAATTATTATTCTTATTCTGATTTTCTCAATAAGAGGATGCTCGTCGTGCTCAGGTTCAACAAAGCCTACCGATGCTACACAGCCGACCTCCGCGACACAGGCGGCTACTCAGGCGGCAACAGAGCCTACGTCACCAGCCGTAAAGGAAATAGCGGACAACGGCAAGGAAGGTTATTTTGACGATAACAGCTCGCTGTATTTTTGGGACAACAAGGCGTTTGAGCTTTTCTATGGCGGAGAAAGCTCTGCCCGTGAATATGCCGACGCAATAAACAGATATAAAAAATCGCTCGGCAATAATATTACCGTTTACGATATGGTCGTGCCGAACCATTCTGAATTCGGCCTTTGCAAGAGAGAAGCTCAAAAGGTATCGGATGAGCTCGGAGTTTCCTCGCAAAGAGAAAACACAAGCACAATTTACGGCGCGCTGTCAAAGGACATAAAGTCTGTCGATATTTACAACACTATAAACGAACACAAAACCGAATATATATACTTTAATACCGACCACCACTGGACAGGGCTCGGCGCGTATTACGCATATGCAGCGTTCGCAAAATCCGCCGGACTTACCCCTCTGCAAATATCAAGCGCTCAAAAAAATTCAATAGACGGCTTCCTCGGCTCGCTTTATACCGCGTCTGAGGCTGATGTTCTTGAGCAAAACCCGGATCACGTTGATTACTACACTCTGCCGGGCAATTACAGCTGCAAGCTTTTCATGCAGGATTCAAGCGAGGCTATAGACGTTGATATGTATTATGAATCCGCCGAGCCGGGAAGCGGCACATACGGCGTATTCTGCTGGGGCGATAATCCGCTCATGATAATAGACAATGTTGATAACACAAGCGGCAAAAAGATTGCGATAGTAAAGGAGTCATACGGCAACGCGTTTGCGCCGTATCTCTCATACAATTATGACGAGGTACACATTATAGACTTCCGCTATTTCGACGGCAATCTGAAGGATTACTGCACCGAAAACGGAATCAGCGAGGTTCTGTTCCTCAACGGCATTATGTCGGCAAATACCGGCGTTCAAATCTCGTCTATGGATTCACTGTTTGAAAACTCCGGATCCGGCAGCTATGATCTAAATTCCTCAAGCTCGTCAGACTCCGACGTTCAGGATGACGGCAGCGGCGATTCCGGCGAAGCCGATATAAGCTCCGAGAACGACTCAACAGATGAATATGCTGATTCCGACAACGCATATGACGACTCCGGCGAAAACGAAGATTACAGCTATGACGACGGCGGGGATTACAGCTATGACGACGGCTACAGCGACGATTATTCATATGATGAATCCTACGACAGCGAAGCCGAATATTAATTTTTAAAACTAAATCAACGGTATAAAAAATGCCTGCCTTAAACGGCAGGCATTTTTATTGTCAAAAAGTATTTTTCCCTGTCTTTGGAAATTGCCGCCTTTTGAAAAAAGCGAGCGAAAACTTTATTATTCGCCTGCCAAAATCGATTTATCGACAAGCAGAATGCGTTTTACAATTTTATATTGCCGCAAATTTGGGAAAATAAATTTATAAGTCCGATCAGGATTTAAGCCTTGACCGATAATGTATTTGATACCAAGGGAATATACGACTGTATTCGCTCTGTTCGCTTATTTATTAACAAAAAAATCCAATTAAAAGCAATTCATAAAATTGGCAGTTGCTTTTTATAAAAGAAAATTGTAAAATTATATTAGCATAATTGAAATGGGGTTTATCTGATGTCCGTACTCATTGTTTACGGAACAAAAACCGGCACATCGGAAAAATGTGCCAAATATATCGCCGACAGGCTGGACGAGCCTGTTACGCTTGTCAACGCCAGAGACGGAATAAAAATAGAGCTTTCTCCATACAATACCGTTATAATTGGAGGCAGCGTAAGAATGGGACACATCACAGCAGCCGTCAGCAAATTTATTGAAGAAGAGGAAAGCACTCTGCTGACAAAGAGGATAGCTTTGTTTATGTGCTGCGGCTTTTCCGACAAAGAGAATGTGGATTTGCAAATGGAGATAAACTTTACTCCTGCTTTGAAAAAGCACGCGGTAGCCTATAAATGCTTTGGCGGAGAGCTTCACACAGACGGCTCGAACAAGTTTGACAAATTTATTGCAAAAATGGCTTTTCGTGCCGACGGTGATCTTGACCTGACGCCGGAAATAAACTACAAAGCAATAGACGAGCTTATTGAAGCGGTAAAGGCGAGCAAGCTTGCCGCCGCAAAATAAACAGCACAGCGCCGAAGCATTATATGTTTTCGGCGCTTTTTTAATCGGAGGAACGGCTTTATGAGAAGAAAGGACAGAGAGGTTCAAAACGCCTCGGAAATAAGAAAAATTTTATCAAATTGCAAGACCTGCCACATAGCAATGTCAGACGGCGGCACACCGTATATAGTGCCTATGAGCTACGGATTTGAAATATCCGAAAATACTCTTACGCTGTATTTTCACAGCGCATTCAACGGACGAAAGATAGATATTTTAAAGCGGAGCGGAAGCGTATGCTTTGAAATATCGCACGAGGGAGAATACATACTCTCCGAAAATCCATGCCGGTGCGGCATATGCTATTCAAGCGTGATAGGTAACGGCAGAGCAGTATTTATTGAGGACGGTACGGAAAAATGCCTCGCCTTAAATAAGATGTTTAAGCATCAGACCGGAAGGGATATTAATTTCACTCATAGTCAGGCAAAGAACGTATGTGTATTTAAAATAATTTCCGATGACTTTACGGCGAAAACACGAAAAGCGCCGAACAAATAAATAATATGTATTTTAAAGCAGCCGCCTGTATTAATTCCGCCTATCTGCCGGTTTGCTACAAAATCATATTCATAACAAGCAGCAGCGTCACTCCGGGTATTCCGCCTACGGCAGCTCCGCAAAGGCTCAGAACGCTAACCGGCAGCGCGGTGCCGGTAAAGCCTGATGTTAAATTGACAAGCGCGAGCGCCGCAAATCCGCTCGCCATTGTAAGCGCCGCCTTGCGAAACGGCTTTCTCTCTCTTGACAGCGCCTCTATTATCAGAAACACAAGAAAGCCTGCTCCGAGTATTATCCATACAAGCCAATGCTCCATATATAAAACCTCCTTATCTTACTATGTCCTATTAACGAAAAAGGCATATAGCCGTCATATTATAAACACCCCGAATTTTGGGATTATTGCGAAAAAACCTCCTGCATACATTAAATAGTATGCAGGAGGTTTTATTGTTATGTTATGACAAATGCGAATTCCGATTTGCTTTTATTCCAAAACCGCGCCTGTGCAGCCGGACGAAACAAGCTTTGCATATCTTGAAAGATAACCTGTTTTTATTCTCGGCTCTCTCGGCTGCCAGCTTTTGCGTCTGTTTTCAAGCTCCTCGTCCGAAATCTTTATATTTATTGTATTTGCCGGAATGTCAATTTCGATTATATCGCCCTCTTCAACAAGCGCAATATTTCCACCGACGGCAGCTTCGGGAGATACATGGCCTATCGCCGCTCCTCTTGTTGCGCCTGAAAATCTTCCGTCTGTTATCAGAGCAACGCTGTTGCCGAGTCCGCTGCCCATAATAGCCGAGGTCGGGTTAAGCATCTCTCTCATTCCCGGGCCGCCCTTAGGCCCCTCATAGCGTATAATAACTACCTCGCCCGAATTGATTTTTCCGTCATATATCGCGTTAAGAGCATCCTCCTCACAATCGAATACCCTTGCCCTGCCGCTGTGGTGCATCATTTCAGGCGCAACAGCAGAGCGCTTTACAACGCATCCGTCCGGCGCAAGATTGCCCTTAAGCACGGCAATGCCGCCTGTTGTGCTGTACGGATTGTCAACCGTCCTGATTATTTCCGTGTTCTTTATTTCGCAGTCGGCTATATTCTCCCCTACCGTCTTGCCGGTACAGGTCATAATATCCGTATGCAGCAAGCCGAGCTTTGTAAGCTCGTGCATAACGGCATAAACACCGCCTGCCTCGTTTAATTCCTCCATAAAATGCTCGCCGGCAGGCGCAAGATGACAAAGGTTTGGCGTTTTTGCGGAAATATCGTTTGCTATGTCAAGATGCAAATTAATTCCGCACTCGTGCGCGATTGCAGGAAGATGAAGCATACTGTTTGTGCTGCACCCAAGCGCCATATCTACAGTCAGGGCGTTTTCAAATGCCTCTAAGGTCATAATATCTCTCGGTCTGATATTTTTGTTATACATATCCATAACAGCCATACCAGCAAGCTTGCCAAGGCGTATTCTCTCGGAATAAACAGCAGGAATCGTTCCGTTGCCCTTAAGCCCCATTCCAAGAACCTCCGTAAGACAATTCATACTGTTTGCGGTAAACATTCCGGAGCAGGATCCGCACGTTGGGCATGCCTTGTTTTCATATTCGCCAAGCTTTTTATCGTCGATCTCTCCAACCTTGTAGCGGCTTACAGCCTCAGACACGGTTGAATAGCTTATCTTTTCACCGTCAACCACTCCGGCAAGCATAGGCCCGCCGCTGACGAATACGGTTGGAACATTAATTCTTGCCGCCGCCATTAACAAGCCCGGCACGTTTTTATCGCAGTTAGGCACCATTACGAGAGCGTCAAGTGCGTGCGCCTTAGCCATTGCCTCTGTGGAATCGGCAATAAGCTCTCTTGTAACAAGAGAATACTTCATTCCCTCATGACCCATCGCAAGACCGTCGCACACCGCTATTGCAGGGAATACAAGCGGAACTCCGCCTGCCATTGCCACGCCCTGCTTTACCGCCTCGACCACCTTGTCAATATTCATATGGCCGGGGACAACGTCGTTCTTTGAGCTTACTATTCCTACAAGCGGCTTTCCTATCTCCTCATCGGTAAGACCGAGAGCGTGTAAAAGCGTTCTCTGAGGAGCGGCGTTTACACCATCTTTTAAAACATTGCTTTTCATTTCTTTATCTCCGTTTCCTGCCGTATCGCGGCAAAAATTATTTATTGCGATTAGGTATTATTATATCACACGGGCTTTGCTATTTCAACACCGCACAGCCATTGAGAGCCGACGGATTTTCAGCCGCCGGCACGTTTATTTTTAAATTTCGGCGCGGTAAGCTCATAGCTCATATCGAGCAGCGTTTTTAAAAGCCCGTCGTCCGCGCTTCCGTCAAGCGCGGCAGAAAGCCAATTTTCCTTATTCATATGATATGCCGGAAAAATTCCGTTCTCGCCCAATACCGAGCCTATCATAACAGGGTCGCATTTTAAATTAACCACATCAAGCATTCCGCCGGATAACCCGAATTTATTCTTTGGCACTTTCATTACAAGCGCAAACCACTTTCTGTTTATTTCATGTCTGTAAACGGCGTATTCCGGCTCATTGCTCCAAGGGTAGTCGGCAAGCGCTCCGTATGTATCCGTTATATATTTTTCAAATTCCTTCCTGTTCATTTTATCCTCTCCGTCAACTTGTATTTTAACGAGCTTACATGAGGTCGGGACGCCGCCTAATCGGATTGCTCATCAATAAGCTCTTAACGATTATAATTTAAGAAAAGCGAAAGGCTTATCGCTCTTTTATACTACTACACACCACCTCACAAAGTCAACGCCCGTTACCTCTATTAAAGTCTGATTTTCTCTGCACCATTTTATATTGTAAAGCCGACGCGCAAGCTTTTCAGCCGTACATACAAAATCCCGCTTAAAAAGGATTAATCCTTTTTAGACGGGATTCCTGCAAGCATTATTTTATTCTTCGGAAAGTTTTCCCTTTTTGATATTCTCCTTAATAATAAGGTCTGCAATTTCAAACAGCTTTTCAGAGCCTAAACGTGTTTTATTTTGGCGTTTGTAAACTGCGTCTGCCGATACTTCATGTTCCTTCCAGTCATCTCCGCCGTTGTAGTTATTTAAAATCAGCGGTTGTATATTATCCATAGCGTGAGCAAATCGGGATTCTGCCGTCTTATACTCCTCAAACTCATCAAACAGCGCTGTCATCTCCGTTTTTTGGTCTTCTGGAAGCAGAGAAAAAATCCTCGCCTTTGCCCTGTCCTCTCGCTCCTTTTGTGTTTTTAACCCCTCGGCGTCGTAGGCATATGTGTCCCCTGCGTCGATCTCCACAATATCATGGATCAGGCACATTAGCATAACCTTTGCAATATTGACCTCTTCGTTTGAATATTCTTTGAGCAAATATGCCATAATCGCCATATGCCACGCGTGCTCCGCGTCGTTTTCATACCGTCCGCCGCCGGTAATATGAGTGCGGCGAAGAACATTTTTTTCTTTATCTATTTCCAGTGAAAATTCCAATTGCTTTTTAAGCCGTTCGTCCATAACAAGCCTTCTCTCTAAGTCGTGATTTGTCAGTGAAGCAAAATTGACAGCTTTTTCCCAAGAAATATACCGGCCAAGCAACAGGCGACGCTTAGAAATACATAAGCTCCGCCAAGCAGGTAAGACTTGTTTTCAAACAAATCGAACGCCTCAAGCGAAAATGTCGAAAAGGTTGTAAATCCGCCGCATACACCGGTTTTCCAAAACAACATCGTATTCGGCGACGCTTCATTGTTATTGCCGATGACGCCAACAATAAATCCTATCAGCACCGCGCCTATTACATTCGTCAAAAGAGTCAGTATCGGGAAACTCGTCTTAAGCGGCAAAAGACTTATTGCATATCTTCCCATCGCTCCTACCGCTCCGCCAAGAGCGACTATTACAAATTCCATAATTACCTCCGCGGTTTCCGATTTGCCGATCTGTCAGATTGCAGTTACCTGTTAGTTATCTGCTGCTTTAAGCGCCGAAAAACGGCGTTTAAGAATTGATACATTTTCTTAAATATATTTACTCGCTTCTTTTATACTTAAACTATTCATTTCATCTTTGTGTTTGTTTATAAAGTCTTTTACAAATTCAGGATCGGTTCTTGAGTAATCTCTTAATGCCCAGCCGATTGCTTTATTTACAAAAAACTCGTCGCTGCCAAAACTATTTACGATAACCCGTTCTAATAATTCCGTATCTGTTTTATCTTTTAATCCGAGTTGATGTTCTATTGCTGTTCTTTTAAGCCATATATTTTCACTTTTAGACCAATCAATCATCAAATCTTTAACTCTTGAATCCCTTAGCCCAACATCTCCAATTATTTTACATAAAAAATCTATCGTATCCCACCATGGTTTATTAATTATATATTTTTTAATTTTAGGTATATCTTCAAAAGAAACATATTGTTTTGTCGCAAGAAGATAATCATAAACTAAATATTGAAACTCTCTGTGTTTATCTTCATAACATTTATCCAGAAATTCCCAGTCTATCATTTTTGCCTTCTTTTCCGCTTTGATAAAATCTTTATAAACTTCTTTTCTCTTAGAAGCAGAAAGGCCGTAAAAATCAAATAAATTTCTCATATACTTCGACATAGCAGCAGCATTTTCTTTATCTTCTCTTGATTCAAATATCTTTTTAATTTCTAAATATTTATCCATAATTCACCTCTACAAATCCCGATTTATCGTTTTTCCTAATTCTACTACACGCAAAGCTTTAAGTCAACGATGTCACTCGGACATTATCGTTTCCTCTCCCCTCGGCTAATATCGGGTTTTAAATCTTCGGAGGCTTTATCTTTTTCAATCTTTTGGGCTTGCTTGCAGCTCGCCCATTTTATTTTCACTAAAGCGTTTTACTGCTACCTCGGTAAAACCGGTGGTTTACTTTTACTGCAATAAAAACACCCGTGCAAATTGCACAGGTGCTTTTGTGTTAAGATGTTATTGTGAAATAAAGAGAATTTACTAAGGCGTTTGCAAATGCTCGGTTGCGAAATGCGTTATATTATTTTATATAATTGATAAGTCCGCCCTTTGCAATAATGTTTTGAATAAATTCAGGGAAAGGCTCCGCCTTGTAGGATTTGCCCGTCGTCAGGTTTGTGATAGTTCCGGTGTTGAAGTCAACCTCTACCTCGTCACCGTTTTTTATGTCGTGAGCAGCCTCGTCACACTCCATTATAGGAAGTCCTATGTTGATTGCGTTTCTGTAGAATATTCTCGCAAATGTGGAGGCTATAACGCAGGATATGCCCGAAGCCTTAATTGCGATCGGGGCGTGCTCTCTTGACGAGCCGCAGCCGAAGTTTTTTTCGGCGACCATAATGTCGCCTTCCTTTACGTTGCTTACAAAATCCTTGTCAATATCCTCCATACAGTGTGCGGCAAGCTCTTTGTGAGACGCTGTATTTAAATATCTCGCAGGTATGATAACGTCTGTATCAACATTATCGCCGTACTTATGTACTCTGCCCTTAACGCTGTCCATATTATATCTAGTCCTTTCTTGTCTTATGTTTTAAACCCTTTCAGGGTCGGTGATATAGCCTGTTATCGCGGACGCTGCCGCTACTGCCGGACTTGCAAGATATACCTCTGAATCAACATGTCCCATTCTTCCGACAAAGTTGCGGTTTGTTGTAGATACTGCACGCTCGCCCTGAGCAAGTATTCCCATATGTCCGCCAAGACACGGGCCGCAGGTTGGCGTTGAAACTACCGCCCCTGCATTTACAAATATGTCAAACAGACCCTCGTGCATTGCATCAAGCCAAATTTGCTGCGTGCCGGGGAGGATTATGCACCTTACTCCCTTGGCGATTTTTTTGTCCTTAAGCACCTGTGCGGCTATTCTTAAATCGCTGAGCCTGCCGTTTGTGCATGAGCCTATAACAACCTGGTCTATTTTTACCTCGCCGACGTTGTCTATCGTTTTTGTGTTTTCCGGAAGATGAGGGAACGCAACCGTCGGGCGCAGAGCCGAAAGGTCTATTGTATATACCTCGTCATATTCCGCGTCCTCATCGGCAGTGTATTCGACCGGCTCGCCCTGAAATCTGCCGTTGCAGTATTCCCTTGTTATATCGTCAACAGGGAATATGCCGTTCTTTGCGCCTGCCTCTATCGCCATATTGGCAATGCAAAGCCTGTCGTCAATGCTAAGATACTGCAAACCGTCGCCTGTAAATTCCATTGACTTGTAAAGCGCTCCGTCAACTCCGATTTTGCCTATTATGTGAAGTATTATGTCCTTGCCGCTTACCCATTTCGCCGGCTTGCCGGTCAAGACGAATTTAATCGCGCCCGGCACCTTGAACCATGCTTTGCCGGAAATCATACCTGCCGCCATATCCGTTGAGCCTACGCCTGTTGAAAAAGCGCCAAGCGCACCGTATGTGCAGGTGTGCGAATCCGCGCCGATTACAAGACTTCCGGGGCCGACAAGACCTTTTTCAGGCAGCAAGGCGTGCTCAATGCCCATTTCGCCAACATCGAAATAATTTTTTATTTCATACTTGCCGGCAAAATTTCTTACCTGAAGGCAGTGCTGAGCCGATTTAATATCCTTGTTTGGGGTAAAGTGATCCATTACCATTGCAATTTTGTTTTTGTCAAAAACGCTGTCTGCGCCGCAGCCCTCAAACACGTTTACTGCGACCGGTGAAGTGACGTCGTTGCCGAGCACCATATCAAGGTTGGCTTCAATAAGCTGTCCTGCCTTTACCGAATCAAGCCCTGCGTGTGCGGCAAGAATTTTTTGGGACATTGTCATACCCATGGGTACATTCCTCCTGTAAAAATATCTTTAGGTTATTATCTCATATGACTTGTCAAAAGAATGTAAACTATGCTACAATTCAAGTGAAGTACATTTTGCCAAGCCTTGATAAACCGAATATAAATCGGCAGACGGTTTAAAAACAGAGTTAAAAACGGATGGTGAACAGCTATGGAATACGGAAATATATATTATGAAAACAATTATGCCAATCTGCCTGTAGATGTGCGTTACGCCTTTGAAAGCCTGAATACCCCGAAAATTTACAAAAAAAACGAAATGATATATATGCAGGGAGAAAGGGCGGAATGCTTTTATTACTTAAAATCGGGCAAGGCGAGAATATTTTTTTCATCGCCTGACGGAATAGAAAAGACCCTTACAAATGTTGAGGAGGGCTGTATTTTGGGCGAGGCTGCGTTTTTTGACGGTATGCCGAGAGTTTCGTCGGCAATAACGCTAAGCGAATGCAGTATAATCGCCGTTAGCGAAAAGACTCTTATGGAAAAATTCCGCTCAGACCCAAGCTTTGCGATGACCCTTTTAAATCTTCAGGCAAGGTCTATAAGGATGCTTTCCTCACAGGTAAGCAGCATAACCTTTTTGCAGGCGGATCGGCGAATAGCAAGACTGCTTATTCAGCTTCGGGAGCCCGGCTCTGACGGAGAGTACACAGTGAATTTGACGCATGAAGAAATAGCGAGCATAATAGGGGTTTCAAGAGTAACTGTGAGCAAGATTTTAAACTCAATGCGCGGCGACGGTCTGATAAAAACGCAGTACAGAAAAATTGTTATAAGCGATTTGGCCGGAGTTTTCCGCATAGCTGATTTTGAATATTGATTTAAAATTTAAAAGAAATAAAAACTGCCGGCATCCGTTCAGGACGTCGGCAGAATAAGCTTTTATTGCTTAATGCTCCGATTTATATTGAGTCGATTATGCTTTCATATTTGCTCTTTGGGCTGTCCTTTTTAAGAGCAGAGCTTGCAAAAAGGAAGTACAATATGGGAATAACAAGATACATAATCAGGTTAAAAATAATTCCGAATACGCTTAGCGTGTCATTTGCGCCATTGTTGTATAAGCCGTTTATTATATATACGGCTACCGAAACAACGTTTACGGGAATAAGAAAAACGCCAAGCTTTTTGCATTTTATAAGGCTTGACTGAGTTATGCCCTTTATAGAGGCATAAAAAGACGCGACGATAACAACGATTGAAAAAACCGTTAAAACGCCGAGAAGCGCGGTATAGAAGTTCAGGTCTATTTTAAGATAACCTATAATATAACCGACAACGGCGAGCAAAATAACGAAAACACACGCCAATATCTCATATATGCTGCCAATCATAAGAAGAATACTTGTAACAAAAAGCGGAACATTCTTTTTTTTACCGTTTTTCTTTTTTTGTTTTTTGTCAACGACTGTATCGCCCATATCAGATATACTTCCTTAAAATGTTATTCCTTGATAATATGCTAACATATTATTCCTGTTGAGTCAATACAAAATCATTGTGTTGAAGATAAGAACCGACATTCCGCCGCAGACAAAGCCGAGCAGCATCCCGACGAGCACATCCGTAAGATAATGCACACGAAGGTAAATTCTTGAAAACGCAATCATTGCCGCAACAAAGAAAACGGGAATAGCAAGCGGCCAGCAGCGAAACAGCGTGACCGCAAAAACAGAAAAGGACGAGGTTGTATGGCCTGACGGGAAAGAGTAATATTTCGGGCGTTTGACAACCAGCTGATCGTCCTCAAGCTTATGGCACGGCCTTACTCTGCCGACAATATGCTTTATTATAATTTCGCCGGCAAGATGCGCAATAGCAAGTCCTACAATAATGTTAGCGCCGAAAAAACGCCATGGAGCGTAAATTAAAAGCGGAATACACATAGCGAACCATACTATACCCTTTTCGCCTATTTTTGAGAAAAATGACATAATCCTGTTTCTTCTCGGCGTGTGGAATTTGCCCATCCAGCTTAAGACAATATCATCAAAGAACTGAACTCGCTCTATCATAAAACTACCCCTGTTATATGAGATGCTCTCATTATAACACAGTAAGCTTCTTTTGTCACCGAAAATTTATTCAGCTTTTAAATTTACAATATGGCATATTCCGGGAATGCTGTCACCCTGCTGGGAGGAGGTCGGCGACATAAGCGCGCCGGTTGCCGCGAAGATTACGTTTTTGAGCCTTCCCTCGGATATGGAGTTTAATATATGCGAGCATAGCACAGACGCCGCGCAACCGCAGCCTGAGCCGCCGGCGTGTACGTCCTGCTTTTCTCTGTCGTAAATCAAAAGACCGCAGTCATTGTGATTTTTCCTGATGTCAATGCCGTCATTCAGCATAAGCTCGCACAAAAGCTTTGAGCCTACCTCGCCTAAATCTCCTGTTAATATCAAATCGTAGTCAGAGGGCTTTGTGTCCGTGTCAAGGATAAAGTCCGATATGCTCCGTGCGGCAGCCGGAGCCATGGCAGCGCCCATATTATTTGCGTCCTTTATGCCAAGATCGACCATCGTGCCGACGTGAACGGCGTTAATATACGGTTTGCCCTCTGTGTGCTTGCCGACTATTGCGCAGCCGCCTCCGGTAACCGTTCTCTGAGCGGTGGGAGTTCTTTGACCGCCGTATTCAAGCGGAAAGCGGAACTGCCGCTCAGCCGAGCAAAAGTGTGAAGCGGTTACAGCCGCCGCCGTATCGGCAATTTCTCCGTTTACAAAAAGTCCGCTTAAAAGCAACGTCTGCGCCATTGTGGAGCACGCACCGTACTGACCGAGATACGGCACATTAAATTCAAGCAGACCGAAGCTTGAGGATATACACTGATTTAACAAATCTCCCGAAAACATAATATCTATATCGTGCGGATGAATGCTGCCCTTTTCAATAGCCTCCATAAAGGCGTGCTGCTGAAAAAAGCTTTCCGATTTTTCCCACGTTTCCTGACTTGCGCCCGAATCATAATAAATTTTATCAAATTCGTTCTTTAAAGGACCCTCTCCCTCGTTTTTGCCGACGACTGCTCCCCAGCTTAAAACGGAGGGACGGTTTATCAGCTCAAGGCTGCTTCTTCCATGTCTTTGTATCATAAAATCACCTGATTTTTTAATTTTATTTATATTTTTTTCTGATACGCAGTCATTATACCGTCACAGATTTTGGAAAGTACTTTCCCAAGGCAAGGAAGAATTTAATTTATAAATAATAAAACAAAAGCGCGCGTTTTATCCTGCGGCTCTTTAAGCGTTATTCCCGCTTGACCCGGTTCGCAGGATTTTTTAATTTAAGCTTAAACTTAATTACGTCCGCATATAAATTAATATTTACGATTTTGCGGAGGGTGAAAAATGATTACAGTGCTTGATATTAAAAAGGATAACGCAGGGGGAATAAAAAGGCTGCTCGGCGGCATATTGAAAAGAGGAGAGATACGCACAGAGGTAAAAAGCGGCGGAGGGATAAGGGTGAAGTACATAGAATGCACTTTAAGCGCAGGAAAGCCTGACTGGAAAAGGATAGAAAACTGCGCCGGAGCGGCAAAGGGATATATACTATGCAAAAAGTCATTGCCTTTGCCGAGCAAAATGGGCTTTAATCGGTTCCATTCAATGAGCCTCAGCCGGATAATGGCGCTAAACGGCGCAATTTCCGTTTTGTCGATGATGAAATCAAAATGCAGGCGAATAAGCCTTTGTCTTTGCGACGAACAGGGAGAATACATTAAATATGCGCCGCTTTTTCTCCCTCTTTGCAGAGATATGAAGATTATATCCGAAAGCGAAGCATATAACAGCTTTCCGGGATACGCTATGGGAGAATACGGAGCCTGTGTTCAGCTTTTTAAAAGTGAAAGGGATATAAACGGCTGCGATGTTTTTATATCGCCGAGATTTCGTAAGCTTGAGGCATACACGGGCTGCGACGCCGTAATGTTCACGGCGGGCGGAGCAAGCCGAAACCCGCGAATCAAAACAGTAAACGGATATTTATGGGACTTGCCGCAGAAATACAGGGCGCTCAAGCCGTTTAATATGAGCAGCGAATATTTTTCTCAGGCGCTTTTTTCAATAGAGAAAAATACGGCTGTCGCAAGAGTGTCGCCGCACGCGTTTTATATAAACGGCTGCGCCTGCTCCGCCGAGGAAATTCTATCGCTTATCCCCTGCGGTCTTGACAGAGCAGGCACAAAAGCATATAATTAAATACAAATGCTTTTATGGGATTTTTTGCCCTTTTAAGCATATATTGTGAAGAATAAATACGAAAAAAGGACGGTTGCGAAAATGCAAAATCAAAAAGAAATTCTATTGACATTTGACGGTAAAGCAAAGCTTGAGCAGGAGCTTGAGCAGTTAAAAACGGAAAAGCGCAAGGAGATTGCAGAGAAGATCAAGGTTGCGCTTTCCTTTGGCGACCTTTCTGAAAACAGCGAATATGACGAGGCAAAAAACGAGCAGGCGATTATAGAGGCAAGAATAGCCACTCTTGAGAACACTCTTAAAAACGCAAGAATAATTGATGACAGCGAAATCGATACAAAGTCTGTAAGCATAGGCGTAACGGTAAAGCTCGATATGGGCGGCTCGCAGGTAACATACCGAATTGTACCGACCAACGACTCAAATCCCCTTGAGGGTAAAATATCGGACGAATCGCCGGTCGGCGCGGCTCTTATGGGCAAATCGGCAGGAGAAACGATCAGTGTTGAAACTCCGGGCGGAATTATTGAATGCACGATAATAGAAATTACGAGGGAATAATTTTTTAACATTAAGCTGAAATGCTTATTAAAAATCAACAGGGGGAGAATCAGATGTCAGAAAACAACGTCTCTCAGCAGACGCAGGAAACCGGAGATCTTTTGCAAATTCGCCGGAATAAGCTTGCGGCGCTTCAGGAGATGGGAAAGGACCCGTTTGTAATAACAACAAGCGACAAAAATATTTCTAATACGGAAATAACCGAAAGGTTTGAAGAGCTTGAAAATAAAGATGTCTGCATCGCCGGACGCGTTATGTCGAAAAGAGGAAAGGGCAAGGTGTCGTTCCTTGATATTCACGATAAAACCGGCAAGATGCAGATATTCGCAAAGTATGACGACCTTGGCGAGGAGGAATATAATCTTCTCAAAAAATGGGATATAGGCGATATTGTCGAGGTCAAGGGTTTTGTCTTTAAAACAAAGGTCGGAGAAATAAGCGTTCACGCAAAGCAGGCTAAGCTGCTTGCAAAATCGCTCAAGCCGCTGCCGGAAAAATATCACGGTCTTAAGGACACCGATTTAAGATACCGCCAGCGCTATGTTGACCTTATTATGAATCCTGAAGTAAAGGATACATTTATTAAGCGCTCTAAAATTATCAGCTCAATACGCAAGTATCTCGACTCGCAGGGCTTTATGGAGGTAGAAACTCCAATGCTTGTCGCAAACGCAGGCGGCGCCGCGGCCCGTCCGTTTGAAACGCACTCAAATGCGCTTGACGAGGAATTTAAGCTTAGAATTTCACTTGAGCTTTATCTTAAAAGGCTTATAGTGGGAGGGCTTGAAAAGGTATATGAGATAGGCAGAGTGTTTAGAAACGAGGGCGTTGATACGCGGCATAATCCCGAATTTACTCTAATGGAGCTTTATCAGGCATACACAGATTACAACGGTATGATGGAGCTTACAGAGAATCTGTACCGACATGTTGCAAAAGAGGTTCTCGGCACTACGACCATAACGTATAACGGCATTGAAATGGATCTTGGAAAGCCGTTTGAGCGTATAACAATGGTTGATGCCGTTAAGAAGTATGCCGGCGTTGATTTCGGAGAGATAAAGACAGACGAAGAGGCAAAGGCTCTTGCAAAGGAAAAGGGAATCGAATTTGAGCCGAGACATAAAAAAGGCGATATATTAAACCTTTTCTTTGAGGAATACGCCGAAGAGCATATGATACAGCCGACCTTTGTTATGGATCATCCTATAGAAATATCGCCGCTTACAAAAAAGAAGCCGGACAACCCCGAATATGTTGAGAGGTTCGAGTTCTTTATGAACGGCTGGGAGATGGCAAACGCTTATTCTGAGCTTAACGACCCGATTGACCAGAGGGAAAGGTTTAAGGCTCAGGAGGAGCTGTTGTCACAGGGCGACGAGGAGGCAAACACTACGGACGAGGATTTTCTTAACGCGCTTGAAATAGGAATGCCCCCTACAGGCGGCATAGGCTTCGGCATTGACCGAATGGTAATGCTTCTTACGGATTCCTCCGCTATCAGAGATGTTCTTCTCTTCCCGACAATGAAGTCCTTACCGAACGACAAGTAAGAAAAACCCAGTGTTTATGCGGGTTTCGGGACTTTCAAAAT
>CANQEU010000031.1 GCA_947595635.1 uncultured Clostridia bacterium | reverse complement strand
TAAACGTCCTTTGCTTTCTTTCCCACGAGGGAAAGAAAGTGCCTGCCCGGCACGAGGGCGAAGTAGAGTTATAAATCTTATTTTTCAAAGCAAGGAAAACTTTAATTTAAAATAAAATTTAGCTTTGTGCTTTTTGACCGCAGGCAGACCGCCTTGCGGCGACCTGCCTGCTACTTTAATATTATGTTATATTAAAGGGGGAGCTGACGCTCCCCCGTAGACCCCCACCTGCTCGTTTAAAGAATTATTTTATTTTAAAACCGTTTTAAGGGCATAAAAGCTTAATTAAGCAAAATTCCCTTAAACGAGAATGATGAGGTGCAGGAGAAGCGAAGCTTCTCCTGCAAAAAAAATAAAATCTTAAGCAGCAGTCCCACTGCGCAGCAGTGCTGACTGCGGTTCAAGGATTACATAGGCAAAAACGTTTTTGAAACAATCTGACGGCGTTATCACAAAACGTGATAACGCCGTCTTTTGTAGCCGCACAGCGGTTAATTTTTTACTGACGTAATCAGTCGGCGTACTTGTCCTCGCCGCCCCATGAATACATCTTTCTGAGCTCTGCTCCTACCTTTTCAAGCTCGTGCTCCGCAGCCATTCTTCTGCAAGAGTTGAAGTGAGCTCTGCCGTTCTTGTTCTCGGCAATCCACTTTGAGGCAAATGTGCCGTCCTGGATTTCGGTAAGAACCTTCTTCATTTCCTTCTTTGTATCCTCGGTAATGAGCCTTTTGCCTGTCTCATAGTCGCCGAATTCGGCCGTATCGGATATTGAGTATCTCATCTTCTTGAATCCGCCGCTGTAGATAAGATCTACTATGAGCTTCATCTCGTGGATACATTCAAAATATGCGTTTTCGGGAGCGTAGCCTGCCTCAACAAGAGTTTCAAAGCCTGCCTTCATCAGCGCCGTAACGCCGCCGCATAAAACTGCCTGCTCGCCGAAGAGATCCGTTTCGGTTTCGCTCTTAAATGTTGTCTCAAGAACGCCGGCACGGCTGCCGCCGATTCCCGCCGCGTATGCAAGACCGATATCTGTCGCCTTGCCGGTCGCGTCCTGCTCAACAGCAATAAGACAAGGAACACCCTTGCCCTCAACATACTCGCTTCTTACCGTGTGGCCGGGCCCCTTTGGAGCAATCATAAATACGTCAACATTCTCCGGCGGAACGATTTGCTTATAGTGAATGTTGAATCCGTGCGCGAATGCAAGAGCCTTGCCCTCGGTCAGATACGGGGCTATTTCGCTCTTGTATACGTCTGCCTGCTTTTCATCGGGAATAAGCATCATAATGATGTCCGCGGCCTTAGCAGCATCAGACACATTCATAACGGTCAGACCTGCTTTTTCGGCTCTGGCTCTGCTCTTGCTGCCCTCATAAAGACCAACAACAACATCAACGCCGCTTTCGTGAAGATTGAGTGCGTGTGCGTGACCCTGGCTGCCGTAACCTATAATCGCAACCTTCTTGCCCTTAAGAATGTTGAGGTCGCAGTCAGCCTGATAATAAATCTTTGGCATAATAAATTTCCTCCTTGCCAATTAAAATATATATGTTGTTTCTGTAAAACCGTTTTAGGATAGCTTGCTTACAGCAGCCTTGTTATGTTGTAACGCTTGCCGTGCCCTTTTCAATGGCAACAGTTCCTGTTCTTACGATTTCACGGATACCATATGGCTTTAATAAATTCATAAATATTTCCGTTTGCTCTGCCGTGTCGGAAAATTCAAGGGTAATTGTTGAAACGGCAACGTCAACAACCTTGGCGTGCATCATTTCAGCAATTTTTATAACCTCAGGCCGCCTTGAGGCGGTGCAGTTTACCTTTATAAGAGAAAGCTCGCGGCTAATGTAGTTGCCGCTTTCAAAGGCTTTAACCTTTATAACCGGAATCAGCTTGTTAAGCTGCTTTTCAAGCTGCTCAAGCACATAATCGTCCCCGTCCGCAACTATTGTGATTCTTGAAACTCCGGGGTCGGCTGTTATTCCGACTGCAAGGCTGTCTATATTAAAGCCTCTTCTTGAAAACAGTCCGGATATTTTACTTAAAACACCGGCCTGATTTTCAACCAGAACTGATAATGTGTGTTTCATATAAAAATCCTTTCTTAAATAGAGGGAGTGTCGGGGCTTACATTGCAGACAAGCATAAACGAGCCGTTTTGGCTAAGCATATCGGAGGCGATTTTTAGCGCCTCGCCGTTAGTGCTTGCGGTTGCCGACGGAATATGATACGCCTGTGCTATCTTCATAAAATCAGGCGAGTTTTCGTCAAGAATTGTCGCGCTGTATCTGCCGTTATAAAGATTTTTCTGAAGCTCTCTCACCATTCCCAAGCGTGTGTTGCGCATAACGATGATTTTAATATTCATATTGTTCTGCGCAATTGTTCCAAGCTCGTTCATTCCCATCTGAAACGATCCGTCGCCGCAAATAACAACGACCTCTCTTTCGGGTCTTGCAAGCTTTGCGCCTATAGCCGCGGGAATGGAATATCCCATTGTGCCCATTCCGCCGGTCGTAAGGAAGCGACCCTCTTTAATGCGGAAATTATTTGCACACCAAATTTGATTTTGACCTACGTCGGCGACAAGAATAGCCTTTGACGGAAGCATCATTGAAAACTCCGCGACAAAGGATCTCGGCTCAACAAAGCCCTCAAATTCCTTTGGCGTTCTGAATAAATCCTTTTTCCAGCGTTCTATTGTATCGTCCCACATAGGCGAAACGTGATATTCACCAACGGAATTTGCAAGCCTGCCCATAATATCGCGCATATCTCCGACAATAGGAACGGTCGTTTTTATATTTTTGCCTATTTCGGCAGGGTCTATGTCAATGTGAATGATTTTTGAGCGCTCGGAAATCTGGTCGGGCGCCGCAACGGCTCTGTCGCCAAGCCTTGCTCCGCATACTATTATAAGATCCGATTCGTGTATAACTCTGTTTGCAACGCCTTTGCCGTGACTGCCGAGCATTCCAAGATACAGTCTGTGCTCCGACGGCATAACGCCTATGCCCATCATAGTCGACACAACAGGTATGCCTGTTGTAACGGCAAAATCGACGAGCTTAAGCTTAACGCCTGATGACAGCACGCCGCCTCCGGCGACAATTACAGGACGGGAAGAGCTGCGTATAAGCTCGGCGGCCTTCCTGATTTGTACGGAATGTCCCTTTATGTTCGGCTTATATCCGACAATGTTTGCTTCCTTCGGGTATTCAAAGTTTTCTATCTCGTTTGTTTGAATATCAATAGGAATGTCAATAAGCACCGGCCCCGGTCTGCCTGTGGTCGCAATGTGGAATGCTTCCTTGAATATCCTTGGCAAATCGGCTGTGTTTTTCACAAGATAGCTGTGCTTTACAAAAGGCTCGCACGCACCGGTGATGTCCGCCTCCTGAAATACGTCTCTTCCGAGCAAATCGCTTCTGACCTGACCGGTTATCGCGATTATGGGAATAGAGTCTGTGTATGCTGTGGCAATGCCCGTTATCATATTTGTAGCGCCGGGGCCCGATGTTGCAACGCAGATGCCGGGCTTTCCGCTCGACCTTGCGTAACCGCTTGCCGCGTGAACGGCGTTTTGCTCCTGACGTACAAGTATATGCCTTATATCGGAATCAAGAAGATGATCGTAAAAAGGGCATATAGCCGCTCCGGGGTATCCGAAAATGACGGATACGCCTTCGCTTTCCAAACATTTTACCATTATTTCAGCACCGCTTATCATATTTCCGTCACTCCGTTTCAATTTCCGAGCATTTTATTTAACAGGCTTTTAACTATCATTATAGTATGATAGCGGCTCAAGGTCAAGTTTTTGAAAGGTTTTTCTTCATTTTTTCACACGTCCGCAGTCCTGCCGGGATATTATATTAAAGCCGGAAATCCGTATTTTTACACGCTTTGTTTTTCTTTGTCAAAGTTCATAAGGCTTTGCCGCTATGAAATCACTGCCGCTATGACCGGCTGTTCGCCCGACAGGCTTTTTCTCAATGCCGCGCCGGAGCGCAAAAGCTTTTTTATCAATTCGATAAGCTCTGCGGTAATAAGCTCGCCCGGAGCTATAAGAGGAATGCCGGGAGGATAGGCGTAAACAAATTCGGCGCTTATCGCTCCGGCTGATTGCTCAAGGGGAAGCTTTAACTTCTGCGCTTCCTGCGCCTTATAAAGCTTTATAACCGCGGCAGGTCTTACGGAGGGTATCGCTTTTTGTAAATCCAAAGCGTTTTCGCCCTGCTCTGTTTTGTCTATTTCATTAAGGGCTGAGCAAAGGCGCTCAAAGCCCTCGTCTGTGTCGCAGTACGAGGTCATTGCAACAGCGTAATTTAAGGATGACATCTCAAGCTGTATTTTGTATTTTTTAAGAAGCAGCTTTGCAAGAGCGGTTCCCGAAAGTCCTTTTTTTATTCCGCTTATCACAAGCTTTCCTCTGTCAAAGGCGAATATATCGCCGCTGCCTTTATTTATGTTTTTTCCGCAGTATAAAATTTCTATGCCCTCAAGAGATCTCACTTTTTCCGAAAAGCGGTCGAGCCGCCGGATATAACGGGAAAAAAGCTCTTCTCCTTCGCTTTGAAGGGAACGTACAGCGTGGTCTATGCTCTCCATAATGAGATATGACGGCGAGCTTGTTTCAAAAACGGCAAGCCATTGAGCTACCGCGTCTGCGCTTACTCTGTCGCCGCATATGTGCAGCAGGGCGCTTTGTGTAATGGCGCCGAGTGTTTTGTGTGCGCTTTGTATAACTATATCGGCGCCGGATTTTACAGCGCCGTCGGGAAAGCCGTAAAAATGTCCGAGGTGCGCGCCGTGAGCCTCGTCAACTATCAAAATTGCGTCATGCCTTTTGCAAATATCCGAAATAGCCTTTATGTCGGATATTACCCCCTCGTATGTGGGAGAGGTCAGTATTACGGCACGAATATCGCTTTCCCTATTCATAAGAGCTTCAACGCTTTCGGGCTTTATTGAGCCGTAAATTCCGAAATGTGAATCAACGGCAGGCGCATATACATATTGAGGGTCTAAATGCAGCAGAGAAATTCCGTTATACACCGATTTATGACAATTCCTTGCGCATATTATTTTATCTCCGCTTTTCAGGCAGGCGGCAAGTGCCGCAAGTATTCCGCAGGTGCTGCCGTTTACAAGAAAAAAGCTTCTGTCTGCGCCGAAAAAGCGAGATGCGTTGTCCATGGCGTTTCTTAGTATTCCGTTTGCACAGTGCAGGTCGTCAACACCCTCTGCCTCTGTCAGATCATGGCATAGGCTTATTGCCGCAAGAACATCCTCCCTGCGTTTGTGTCCCGGCATATGAAAAGGGTAGATCCCTGATTTTACATATTCCTCAAGCTCGTCTATAAGCATTGCTACACCGCTTTACAGTAATTTTTCCTGCCATTCCTTTTCACGAAAGCCCGCAAGCACAAGGTCTTTCCCGACGATTATCGGTCGCTTAACGAGCATTCCGTCGCCTGCAAGAAGCAAAATTTGCTCGTCAAGGCTCATATTGGGCAGAGCGTCCTTTAAATTCATTGAACGGTACAGAATGCCGGAGGTGTTGAAAAGTCCTTTGGCGGTGTTGCCTCTGAGCGCTGTCCAGCGCCTTATCTCCTCCGCGTTCGGATTATCCTCCTTTATATTCCTTTCCTCATATTCAATAGAATTGTCGTCAAGCCATTTTTTAGCTTTTTGACAGGTCGTGCATTTAGGATAGCATATAAACTGATATTTCATATTTTATTCGTCTCCCGTTTCATTTTCTTCATTGTCTGATGCTTCGGTTTCCTTGTTGTCCTTTCCGCTTGTGGATTCATCGTTTTTATCTTCCCTTTTTCTGTGTGCTTCGCCTCGCTTTTTTCCGAGAGCATATAATCCGGCGGCGCCGCAGGCAAGGCACAGAGCCGCGATAAATCCGCAGATAAACAAAGCATTATCGGACTGTGTTGAGCCGGTTGCCCCAAGGCTTGTAATATTTTCGGAATTATTAAAGGACGTATCGTCTTTTGAAGAGGAACCGCCTTTTGATGCCGAGGACGATGACGTGCGCCTGCCTGAAGAGGCGGAGCTTGAAGAAGCCTTTGACGATGAGGAGCCTGACACGGCTGTTCCGCCGGCACGCCCTACATTATCGGAAACCTTGTTTGCAAGCTCAATTCTGTATTCGACGCCGTAGTCGCATGAAAGCCTGCTTTCACTGCCGCTTACCGCCTGTTCTCCGTAAACGGTCAAATATGTATTGCACGGTTCCTGTCTTGCCTTGAATTTTATTTCAATTATATTATTTCCCTCACCGCTTAAACCGATGCCGTTCGGGCTTAAAAATACTATTTTAAGGCTTCCGTTTTCGCAGTGCTCCTCTATCATGCCGTCTGCGCCGTCAATAACAGAGGCTTTGGAAAAATCTATTACAGACGGGTCAAATTTTACGGTGAATATCATTGCCGAGAGCGAAACGCCGCCCGATACGGCGATTTCGGCACTGAAGCTCTTGCCGGTTTGTATTTTGCTGTCTAAAAGCATTGAATAGCCTATATCTGCGGCGGAGCAGTCGGCAACCGAAAGAAATAATATTGAAAGAGATAAAAGAAATGTTATAAGCCGTTTCATAGCGATATACCGTACATCATACAGGCGTTTTCGGTGTTTTGCCTTAAAAGCAGGTCAACGCTTATTTTCCGTATCTCCGCTATTTTTTCAGACGTATATTTTATCATTGATGAGTCGCACCTTTTGCCTCTGAACGGAACCGGAGACATATATGGCGCGTCTGTTTCAAGCATCAGCCTGTCAAGAGGAATTTCGGACGCGACCTCAACGCTGTGACGTGCGTTTTTAAATGTTACCGCACCGCCAAGGCTTATAGACATTCCAAGCCTTGTAACCTCTCTTGAAAGCTCAACGCTGCCGGAAAAGCAGTGTACTATCCCCTTTGGTCTGTATTTCCTCAAAAGCTCCATAGTGTCGCCGTGAGCCTCTCGGTCGTGGACGACCACCGGCATATCAAGCTCTCTTGCAAGAGCAAGCTGTTTTTCAAATACCTCAAGCTGAATTTCTTTGGGTACGGTTTTCCAGTGATAATCAAGTCCTATTTCGCCAATCGCCACCACTGCGCCGTTACTTGCCAATTCGGCCATTTTATCAATAAAGCCGTCCTCGGCTTCAGCCGCAGTTTCGGGATGATAGCCAACGGTTGTATAAAATCCGTTGTATTTTTTTGAAAGCTCAATGCCGAACAGGGCGGATTTTATGTCGGTGGCTCCGTTTACTATTCCTGCCACATCAGTGCAAAGCAAAGAGGAAAGCACGTCGTCGCGGTCATTGTCAAAAGCACTGTCGTCATAATGCGCGTGTACGTCGAATATCTTTTCCATTTCGCACCCCCGTAGTGTATTCGCTGAATTTAATTATACTCAAAATATAGATTAAATCAAATTAAATTAATTATGCCTCATAAAGGTGAACGCGATTTAAGCGCCAAAACGCCGAAGCTGCCCGTTGACGGCTTTTATTATGAGCAAAAATGAAAAATGATATAAAAATATTTATATTCTTGATTTTTTATGCCGGCTGTGTTACAATAAGCACTGTCAATTAACGCCGGTGTGGTGGAATAGGCAGACACAAGGGACTTAAAATCCCTCGGACGAATAATCCGTACCGGTTCAAGTCCGGTCACCGGCACCAAAACGAATACCGCAGACTGTTTTTAAACGTCTGCGGTATTTGCTTTTTAAAAATTTAATTCATTATTTCGGCGTGTCGAGGTGTGTCAAAAATTAAGTTGACATTTGATAAGCTGAAAGATTATAATGTATTTATAATAGTTTAACTGCGTAATAAAGCGCTAAATAGCGGAGGGTTATATGAGTATTGTAAACGAGCTTGAAAGGCTTATGAAGGACGCCAAAGACAATGAAGCCCTGCGGCGCAGGCTTCTTTCTGCCGCAAAAACCGAGGATCCCATGAAGAGCTTTTGCGATGTTTGTATCGAAAGCGGATATGAAATATACCTTGGCGAGCTTTTTGCGTACGGTCAGGATATGAACGACGCAAAGCTCAGAAGTGTGAACGGCGGAGGAGTAAACGCAATAGAGGGCTGGGACGACGCATTCGGAATGATTATCAAAGAGCTTGAGGATATGAGCATATAACCCGCGAACGATTTAATAAAAATGGAGGTTATATTATGGCAAGGGCGGCAAATCAAAAGCTTAAATGTATGTATCTTGCAAAAATCCTGCTTGAAAATACGGATGAGGATAATGCTATGACTATGAGCGAAATCATAGCCTCGCTTGAAATGTACGGTATTCAGGCGGAACGCAAGAGCATTTATGACGATATAGAAGCTCTGCGTGTTTTCGGTATAGACATAGCTACGCGTAAGGGAAAAAGCTTTGAATATTTTGTTGCGGAGCGTGATTTTCAGCTGCCGGAGCTTAAGCTTCTGGTCGATGCTGTTCAGTCGTCAAAATTTATTACGGAGCGCAAGTCGGAGCAGCTTATAAAAAAGGTTGAGCGCTTGGCGAGCAAAAAGCAGGCGGAGCAGCTTCAAAGGCAGATCTGCATTAAAAACCGAGTAAAGACCATGAACGAAAGCATATACTACAATGTTGATAAAATACATACCGCAATTTCAATGGGATGTAAAATATGCTTTAAATATTTTGAGTGGAAAATATCCTTTGATTCCGGCGAAAAGCTTAAAAAGCAGCTTAAAAGAGGCGGCAGCAGCTACATAATAAGCCCGTGGGAACTTACTTGGGACGATGAAAATTATTACCTTATCGGCTTTGACAGCTTAAGCGGAATAATAAAGCATTATCGTGTTGACAAGATGATGTCAATAGAGCTTTCCCCCGAAAAGAGAGAGGGTCAGGAGCATTTTAAAAGCTTTAGTATGAGCGATTATCAGAAAAAGACGTTTTCAATGTTCGGCGGCGAAGAGGAAAAGGTGACGATGCGCTTTTCAAACGATAAGGTAGGTGTTGTTGTGGATCGCTTCGGAAAGGATATTATTATTTCAAAATGCGATGAAAACAGCTTTCAAATCACTGTCAGCGTAATAGTCAGTCCTCAGTTTTTCGGCTGGATCTTTGCTCTTGGCGATGACGTTAAGCTAATATCGCCGAAGTCGGTTGTTTCTCAGCTTAAAAAGCAGAGCAAGAAGGTTGCGAAGCTTTATAAGGACAAGGAAAAAAAGTAATAAAAATAAAAGCTTAAATTACAAAAGCGCCCGATAAATTTTTTATCGGGCGCTGAGCTTATCTATAAAGCTATTTTGAAATTTAGTTTTTAACGGGGAAACTTGCACTCCCCCGTAAGCCCACTTGCTTGCTTAAAAATTTTATTTATTTGAAGCTGCTTTACAGGCATAAAAGCTTAATTAAGAAAAATTCCCTTGTGCGGGAATGATGAGGTGCAGGAGAAGCGAAGCTTCTCCTGCAAAAAAATAAAATCTTAAGCAGCAGTCCCGCTGCGCGGCAGCGTTGACTGCGGTCCAAGGATTGTGTAGGTGAAAAACGCTTTTGAGCGCAGGTAGCCTATGACCGCAGCGTTACCGACTTGCGCCGGCAAAGCTGCTACTTTATAATTAGGTTTTTAACGGGGAAACTTGCGCTCCCCCGTAAGCCCCAATTGCTCTCTCAAAGAATTATTTATTTTTTACCGGCATATAAAGCTTAATTAAACAAATTCCTTGTGCTTAGCTTGATAGGACTTTAATGAAAAATCGGCTGTCAGTTAAAAAATTCTGATGTTGCGGCGTTCATTTTTTCTATGTCCGGCGCACTCAAGGGCGTATTGTCAAGCTTATAACTGAATTTCATTTCGAGTATTCTCAAAACAGCGTCGTCAAGACGTTCTTTGCTTAGTTCGTTGTTTTCCGCTGCGGCGGTTATCGCGTCTATCGTATTTTGTGCGTTTTCATAGCCAAAGCAGACAAGTAGCATATCGCAGCCGGCGTTCAGCGCCTTTACGGCGGCGACGTCCGGCGTGTATTTTTCGCTGATCGCGCCCATTGTCAGGTCGTCGGTAAAGACTACGCCCTTAAAGCCGAGCTCCCCCTTGAGTATGTCGGTTATCATTGTTTTTGAAAGACTTGCCGGCTCATCAGGGTCTATCTGACTGCATAAAATATGCGCCGCCATAATTCCCGGAACGCCGTTTTTAATTGCCTCCTTGAACGGCAAAAATTCCATTTGCTCAAGCTCCTGCTTTGTTTTTGTAACTACGGGCAGACCGTAATGAGAATCAACATCTGTGTCGCCGTGACCGGGAAAGTGCTTTGCAACGGCAATTGCGCCTGATGACATTATACCCTTGAGCTCCTCGATGCCGTAACGGCAAACATCGTCTGCGGTCGTGCCGAACGCCCTTTCGCCGATAACGGTGTTATTTGGGTTTGACCATATATCGAGCACGGGAGAAAGACCGGTTGAAACGCCGAAGGATTTTATCTGGTTTCCGAGATTTTCACCTGAACGCCTTACAAGCTCACTGTCGCCGGTCATTGCGAGCGAATATGCCGAAGGCATACTCAAAACATCGTCGGGAAGTCTTGTAACGCTGCCGCCCTCCTCGTCCATGGCTATGAGCAGGGGTATGTCGCCGGACGATTTTTTTATTTGGTTTGTAAGCTCGGTGAGCTGCTCGGAGTCTGTTATGTTGTCGCTGAACAGAATAACTCCGCCGACTCCCTCGTCGGCAAGTCTTTGAAAATCCTCGTCTGCATATGTTGACGAGATTCCGGTCATAACGCACTGCGCCGCCTTTTCTTCAAGCGTCATTTTATCAAGAGCAAGCTCTGCTTCGCTCTGCGTTGGCGGTTGGGTGGCAGAGCTTACGTCTGCGGCTTCGGCTTTGGAGCTGCTGCTGTCGTTAAGCGAGCATGCGACAAATACCGCGGCGCAAAAAAGTATTAATGCTGATAATATAATAAGACAATTCTTTTTTTTCATAGCTACTCTCCGGTTTATATATTATGAAGTTCAGGCTATTGAACAGGTCAGCCCGACTATTAGCGACATTGTCACTATAGAAAACAAAGTGGAAAGAGAAACAAGATTGACAGATACGGACACGTCCTTGTCAAATCGTGAGGCAAACATTGTTGTTGTTGCGGCAACGGGGGCGGACGCCGCAATGACGGTCGCCGTCAGCACACTGCCTCTCAAGCCGCACAGATAAAGCGCTCCGAGGCTTATAAGCGGAATCAGCACAAGCCTTAAAAAAATTGCGAGGTATGCTTTTTTGTCACGCAGAGCCTGCCGCAGGTTTGAATTGTAAAGATGATAGCCGATAACGAGCATCGGCAGAGGGGTGTTCAAGGCGGATAAAAATTCAACGGGAGCAAGTACTATTCCCGGAAGCTTTATTGAGAAAAGGAATATCAGAATACCTGCCAAAACGCCGATTATTCCCGGATTAAATGCGAGATTTTTTATTGACAGCAGTCTTGTGCTGCCGCTCATCATAACAAGACCGTACGTCCAAAGCACAATGTTGAAAACGGCAATAAAAATTCCGCCGTAAAAAGCGCCGTCGTCGCCGAGCAGGGCCCGTTCAAGAGGCAGGCACATAAAACCGCAGTTTGAAAATATTACTGCAAAGCGAAGAACCGTTTTTTTTGATTTGTCCTTGTCGTGAATACAAAGCCTTGAAAGCAGTATAGACAGAATATGTACCCCGATTGCCGCGGCGGCGCTTATAAGCAGGTTTGTGAGCATGGAAGGGTCGAAATCACGCTGAAATGCGTCAAGCATAACGCAGGGGGTAACGGCATAAAGAACAATATTTGTCATACAGCGCGCGCCGTAACCGTTTATAAGCTTTGCTTTGCTGCATATAAAGCCTACCGCTATAAGAATAAATATTATCACTACCTGCTGACCGACAGTGAGAAAATTTTGAAGCATAGATTTTCCTCCCCAAAAATAAAATTACCGAATATCCGAAAATACGCAGCCGCTCAGCCGCCGAAGCCGGTCTGTGACTGCGGACGGTTATCACGATTTTACATATGGGCTGTTGGGTCAATATTTTCGCGGTCATATTCGGAAAAGCCGTCGCCGTAATAGCCGGTCGGAGTTTGCCCCGTTTGCTTCATAGGCGGAGCATATATCATATACCTTGAAAGCTTGAACGCCGTTTTAGCCTTTAATATGAAAACGGTAAGGCAAAGCGCAAGCGATAAAGAAGGCAGAATAAGAGAATAAAGCTCAATGCCGTCGCCTGTTAAAAGCGCGAATATAATATAAATTATTATCGAAATAACAAGTATAAATGAAGCAAGGGTGTTAAATGCGCCAACGGTACCGGCCGCGCAGATATTGGGGCGCTTTTCCCGTATTACGCCGTGTATGCTTAAAGCAAGACGAAGCGAAGCAATATGATAAATTATATTCAGTATTAAGGCTATGAACACAACTATCAAAAGAGAGCGGCTTATTACGGTGTAAAATATCGAATTCCAAAAGCCGTCGCCGGGCATAAGGTTAAACAGCGCATATAAAAGAGCGTCAATATCGCCGCCGAGGAAAATGCAGTTAAATACGTTATATGTAAAAACGGCGGCGGCGCACAGGGCTGAAATAAGTCTGAGCGATACCGCGGCGGCACAAGCCGCGGAGGGTATGGCAGAGGACGAGCCTGTCCGTGCCGATATGAACATTATGATAAGCAGGACGCCCAGAGCAGCGGTTGAAGCGGCGTAGGCAAAGAAAATTGACGGTATTGCCCACGAGTAATCTATAGCGCTCAAATTCGGAGTACCTGAGCTTAAAAACAGAGCCGAAACGGATATGATATTTAAAATAATAAATGCTCCCGCCACCGCCGAGCGCTTTCTTTTTATAAAGGCGAGCAAATGCGCCGACGGCGTTGACGCACCGTAATCGAACGAAGATGAAACATAGTCTGTATTCACTTAAGCTGCCTCCTGTTTGCGAATTTATGACTATATTATAACAGAGCGGCGAAAAAAACAAGCCTTAATAAAAAACGCTCAAGGGGCTTTAAATCGGTGCGCGGCTTAATAAGGCGAGGCGGCAAGCGGATATAAAAAAGAAAATACGCTTTCCAAAGCAAATCGGAAAGCGCAGTCTTTTCTTATGAATTGCAGTATGTTACTGAATTGAACCTTCAAGATACTGCTCAAGCTCCTCGTCGTCCTTTTTCTTTTTTTCCTTTACAACAAAAAAAGCAAGGGCGGCTGCGGCTATTGCCAGAATAGAGCTGGTTATGGCGATTATTGTAACAAGCTTGCTCTTTTTCATATATTTATTCCTCCGCTCAAGAGTATTGTTATGTATATATGATACCCATTATTTTAAAAAATGTCAACAGTTTGCAAAAATAGGAATAAATTTAATCTTCTGTTAATAATTTACTTAGAGCGCGCTTCCCGTATTAACGACGCTTAAAGGGATTTGGGAATAAATCTTTAACAAATCGGTTGACATTAATCGGTTCAGGGGATAAAATAATAGAAAATATAGTGGGTAGCTTTGCCCATAGATTTTTTTGGAGGATGAAAATGAAAAAATTTATTTCTGTAACAGCGTTAATAACGGCAATATTTTGCATATTTTCCTTTGCCGGATGTTCTTCACAGCCGAAGGACGTTGATTTGAAAAACGTGATGCAAACTCTTAATAATGATTACAGTATAAGCTCTGCAACCGAAATTTCAGACAAGGCGCGTCTTAATTCTCTTTATCAAATAGAGGAAGCGGACGTTGACAGCTTTGCCGCCGAGATAGACGAGCAGGATATTACCGAGATAATACTTGTCAAGGCGGTTGACGCCGACGCGGCAAAGAGAGTGTCCGACAAGCTTAACATTAGACTTAACAGCAAAAAGAGCCTTGCCGCAAGCTATGAGCCGGAAACGCTTGAAATCGTAAAGAGCTGCGAGGTGGCAACGAACGACGGCGTATATGTAAGGCTGATAGTAGCAAATGACGCAAAGGCAATGACAGAGACCTATAACGGCTTTTTTAAATAAATAATCGGTTATCCTCCGTCTTGCCGGAGGAGCTTCAGAGGAAAAGGAAATGGAAGGAAATAACAGCCCAAGAGTGGACGATAGCGAGAGAAGAGAATATTATCGCAGACGCGCTATTCAAAGAAAGCGCGAGCGCGCGCTGAAAAAAAGACGTCGGAGAATAATGCTTTTTGGCACGGTCGCCCTTATTATAGTTATAGCGCTTGTAATAACGACCGTAAACTGCATTGGCAGCTGTACTTCAAGCGGTAAAAGCGACTCCGTTCAGACTATGCTGACCGAGCCGGAAGGTGCTGTATCAAGCGCACAGGAAAACAATGCGGGCAATAAGGTGAACAGCAATGTTTCACAGGATTATTTTGACGACGCGGTGTTTGTCGGCGACAGTGTTACGCTAAGCTTTTCAAACTATGTTGAAAAGCAAAGAGAAAAGGGAATAGACTGTCTGGGAGACGCATATATACTTTGTGCAGGAAGCCTCGGCTATACAAATTCACTGCTGCCGGTCGGCGATCCGAACTGCGTTTTGCCGGTATATCAGGGCGTTCAGCAGCCTCTTGAGGAAAGCATTGCGCAAATCGGGGCGAAAAAGGCGTATATAATGCTTGGTATGAACGACGTCGGAGCATATGAACTTGACGATATAATGGAGAACGTGAAAACCGTTATCGGCAATATAAAGGATAAGTCTCCGGGCATACGCATTTATATTGAATCGGTCACGCCGATTATAAAGTCGATGCAGGGAAAATACCTGAACAACGAGGCGATAAGAGCCTTTAACGAAAGAATGAAGTCATACGCCGCTCAAAACGGCTATGCTTATCTTGATATTTACTCTGTCGTTGCGGACGACGAGGGATATTTAAGGGACGAATACTGCGGCGACCCCGACGTATTGGGTATGCACTTTCTTGAAAATGCCGACGCTGCATGGGAGGCGTACCTGCTTAGTCATCCTGAGGGAAAATAGTAAAACGAATGAAATAAGATAGGGAATGAGTAAAATGAAAGTCGTTACAATTTCAAAAAGAGCAATAATATTTATTTTGACGGCGCTCGTTGCCGTTTCAGCCTGCGCCTGCTCCGGCAATTCCGGCAGTGAGCCTGCGGTTGCCGACATCGCAAAGGCGATAACCGATAAATATCCTCTTTCGGAGGCTATGACGCAGGTTCAGGGTGAGGATAAAATAAAGAATGTTTACGGCATTGAACCATCAGACTACAGCGACATCATAGCTTATGTAAACAATTCCGGCGTCGAGCAGGATGAGCTTGTTATAGTAAAGGCGGCGTCTCAGGATAAGGTCGACGCAATAAAGGAGAAGCTCAATAATAAGATAACGGCAAAGCTTAATCAGACCAAAAATTATCTGCCTGAGCAGTATGAAATGATTTCAAAATGCGAGGTCGCAGACAAGGGAAGCTATGTCAGAATGATAATCTCTCCGAATGCCGATGATATGGCGGGCATTTTTAACGCTCAGTTTGAAAAATAACCTTTAATAATTGACCTGACAGCTGTATCAAGCATATGCTGTCAGGTTATGTTTCGTTAAAAATATAAACAGTGATTTTCTTTTTTAAGAAAATCGGTGCGCGGCTTCGGCTTACCGATTAGGGAACGCCGAGAGCGGTTGATTTTATCGGATCTTGCCCGAATTGAATTGTGTTTAAATAAATTTATCCTTTTATGAGAGGTGAGCGAACCGAATGGTTTTTTCCAGCCTGTTGTTTTTATTCTTGTTTCTACCGGCGACTTTGCTTATATATTATATTGTTCCAAGGCGCTTTAAAAATATATTTTTGTTTTTGATAAGTCTTTTCTTTTACGGTTGGGGCGAGCCTATGTTCGTCCTGCTTATGCTCGCGTCCACTTTTATTAATTACATTCACACTTATCTTATTTATAAGCATAAGGAAAACAGGTCGCTCGGCAAAAAGCTGGTAATATCATCGGTTATAATCAATCTTGCACTTCTCGGATTTTTTAAATATGCCGGCTTCATCACCGAATCGCTGAATATAGTTATGCCGTTTTTGAATATTCCCGTGCTGTCGGTTCCGCTGCCTATAGGAATTTCATTCTACACCTTCCAGACTATGTCCTGCGTTATCGACGTTTACAGGGGAGACGCTCCTGCAAAAAAGAGCTTTGTAACGTTTGGCACATACGTTGTGCTTTTTCCGCAGCTTATAGCCGGGCCTATCGTGCGCTACAAGGACGTTGCGGATCAGCTTGACAACAGGCGCGAAAATATGGACCAGTTTGTTGACGGCGTAAAGCTGTTTATGGTCGGCCTCGGCAAAAAAATACTTATAGCAAATCAAATGGGACTGTTGTGGGACAGCCTGAGGGCGACAGGTCAGGAAAACGGGATACTCGGAAGCTGGATTGGAATTATCGCTTATTCGCTGCAAATTTATTTTGACTTCAGCGGATACTCCGATATGGCAATAGGTCTTGGAAGAATGCTCGGCTTTGAGTTCCTTAAAAACTTCAATTATCCTTATATATCAAAAACAATTACGGACTTTTGGCGCCGCTGGCACATTTCGCTTAGCACATGGTTCAGGGAATATGTATATATTCCGCTCGGCGGAAACCGCAAGGGCGTGCCAAGACAGATAATAAATTTGTTGATAGTTTGGGGCTGCACAGGCTTTTGGCACGGCGCCTCGATAAATTTCCTTATTTGGGGACTGTACTTTGGTGTGCTGCTGATAATAGAAAAATTCGTGCTTATGCGCTTTTTGGAAAAGCTTCCGTCGTTTATACAGCACATATACTCCCTCTTCCTTATCTGCATAGGCTGGGTTATCTTCTATTTTGAGGATTTTGGAGAAATGCTGGGCTATCTGAAGAATTTGTTTGATCCAAGCGCAGGACTTATCGGCTCGGACGCGCTTCATATAGTAATATCCTATATTCCTCTGCTTATTGTCGCAATTTTGGCAAGCACGCCTCTTGCGTTCAATATCTATAAGAAATTAAAAGAGAAAAAATATATGTGGCTTGCAGAGGCGGGACTTTGCCTTGCGGGACTTATGCTTTGCACGGCGTCGCTTGTAAGTCAGAGCTATAACCCGTTTATATATTTCAGATTTTAACGGCACGGAAAGGACGGTAACCGAAAGTGAAAAAGAAAAAAATCCTGAATTTTATACCGGCGGTCATCTTTCTTGTGTTTATCTTTGCAATGGGTCTGCTCTTTATATTTCTTCCTAAATCCGACTATTCCCCGGTTGAAAAAAGGTATCTCGCCGATTTTCCTAAGACCGACGCGGACAATATATTATTCGGTGATTTTGACACGGAGTTTGAAAGCTATATGTCTGACCATGTTGCGGGCAGAAGCTTCTTTGTCGGTGTGAACGCTTATTATGACGCTTATTCCGGCAGAAACGGCTCAAACGGAGTTTATATGGGCAGGGACGGCTATCTTATAAACGACCCTGTTGAAAGGGACAACAGATTAAGTGAAAATCTTAAGATTTTTTCCGATTTTTCATCGGCAAACAAGCTGAACACGACCCTGATGATAATACCGAGCACAGGGTATATTATGAGCGACAAGCTGCCTGAAAATCACAAGGATTATCTTGACGAGCAGTATTTTAAGACGATAGAAAAAAATTGCGGCGATATGAAGTTCTTGAATATTATGAAGAAATTTAAGGACGAATCAAGGTCAAAGCAGCTTTTTTATAGAACCGACCACCACTGGACGACAGAGGGAGCTTATATTGCGTACAAGGAATATTGCCGCAGCGCGGGGCTTGACGCCGAGCCGGAGGAAAGCTTTGAAAAGATGAAGGTCGGCGGCTTTTACGGCACGACCTACTCGACAAGCGGATTTTGGAACACGCCTGCCGATGATATAGAGTTTTGGGAGAACCGCGACAATATCGGTGCAATAAACGTTTCTATAACAGAGGGCAAAAAGACAAGCGAATACGAAAATATGTTCTTTATGAACCATCTTGAGGAGGATGACAAATATCCTACCTTCCTTGACGGGAACCACGCCCTTGTTAAAATTCAAAACAAGAATGCGGACGGCGGCAAGCTGCTTGTTTTAAAGGACTCCTTCGCACATTGTATGGTGCCGTTCCTTGCTGAGAATTATTCCGAGATAATAATGGTCGATTTGCGTTATTATAAAAGTCCTATTTCGGATATAGTGAAGAAAAACGATATAAACGAATGTCTTGTGCTTTACAGCCTTGACAATTTCGCAACGGATACCGACGCGGCATTCCTGGCATAATGCGGAAAATGCCGCGATGCGGTCGTTATTAGTGATTAAGGTATTTTATGTTAAGAGGCGTCTTAAATGAAGGAAAAGAAGAAAACTAAAGTTAGGGACGTTGTATTTAAAACGGTGATAATCCTTGTGTTTTTAGCCGGAGTTGCCCTGCTGTTGTATCCGTCTCTTGGCAATGTAATAAGCTGTACTCAGCAGCAGCAGGTTATTGCCGAGTATGAGAAGCAGGTCGAGCTGATGCATAAGAAGTCGCTAAAGCAGCAAAAGGAGCTTGCTATAGATTACAACAAATCGCTTAAGCGAATTACGCTCCAGGACCCGTTTTCCGACAAAGAAAAGCCTACGGAATCGCCGAAGGACAAGAAAATGCTGGATGAAAACTATGAGGCTATAAGCATAGGCGGAGATAATATGCTCGGCTTTATAAAGATACCGGCAATAAACATATCCATACCTATTTATCACGACGCAACCGAAATACAGCTTGAAAAGGGCATAGGACATTTAAGAGGAACGTCCTTGCCTGTCGGCGGCAAGGGAACGCACTGCGTTTTGTCGGGTCATACGGGCGTGCCGGGAAATATGCTGTTTACCGATCTTGACAAGCTTGTTTTGGGCGATAAGTTTTACCTTCATGTGCTTGACGACGTACTTGCGTATGAGGTGGATCAAATTGAAGTTGTTGAGCCGGACGATACCTCAAAAATAGCCATTGATCCGGAAAAGGATTATTGCACCCTCATTACCTGCACTCCTTACGGCATAAATACACACAGACTTCTCGTAAGGGGAGAGAGAACGGAATATATACCGGGCGAGGATGAGGATAACGTACAGGTCATTGACGTGACCGACGAGGACGGACGCGTTATAGAGCGCAAGGTTGCCCCTCTTGATTATATTGAAATATTCGGCATAAGGATACCTCACTGGGTAATATATGTGCTTTTGCCTGCGACTATTATGATTTTGATTTTGCTGATAGTTATTATATCAAGAAGAAAAATGAAGCAGACAAAGCAGACAAGGAATAATTCATAAGCAGGCAAAAATTTGAAGTAAAATTAAGCGAAGCAAACCGCATATAAAAAGCACCCCAAGGTTTAGACGGTGTGACGTCTAACATGGGGTGCGTTTTTATGTCTAAAGTAAAAGTAAAGGATATAAGGGCGAGTATTATCAAATAAAAGAATTATTTTTCAATATATTCAGGACGCTCTGAGGTGAGAAATTCAACGCTGCGTTCAATTGAATCCTTTGAGTTTCCCCAATCTCCTCCTCTGTTTCGGTAGTCGTACATTTTGCAGTAGTGCGATACGTCGTCCTTAAGCGTTTTAAGATATTTCCCAGAAAGCTCTGCGGTGCTTTTATAAAACTGCGCAAGCTCCGCCCCCTTAAGTCCGCCCTTTGCGGAGGCCGACTTTATCAGCATTGTATAATGCGGCAGGCAGATGAACGGCTGCTGCTCATAAAGCCTTTTAAAATCGGGGTCTGATACAAAGCTTGAGAATACGGTTCTAAGCATATGCTCCGTTCCCCAGCTTATTTTATCGCACACATAACAGCTTTTCTGCATATTTTCAAGGGCTTCAATATTCTTTTTGTCCGGCTTTCCCTTAACTCTTTCCGGCAAAAGCTCCGTCATTATCCTTTCAAGGTGGGTTTCAAGTATAAGGGCGTTTTGCAGCCTGCGCCCTTTGCCCACCATCATATGAAAATGCTTTGTGCAAAAGCCCTTTTCGTTCGTTTCTGTTCTTACGTCCGGTTCCATCATTGCGGCGCCGAGAATATAGTCAACATAATTTTGTTCGAGCATATCGTGCAGACGGCATATGGGGCAGCCGTCCTTGGGCCCGAATACATCGTTTATCGGAATTGTGCAAATAGTTTCCTTCATGGCTGTTTTCCTTTCCTGATTTTTTAATTATATTGTAGCACATAATTTAAAAATGTGATATACTGTTTACATTGATTTTTTGAAATGCGGTGCGAATATGAAATGTAAAGAGTTCGAAAACGGAATAGTGTTTTCAGGCATATCGGATTTTGACTTGGATCAGACCCTTGACTGCGGTCAGAGCTTTCGCTGGGAGAGGCTTAATAACGGCGATTATACCGGGGTTGCTTTCGACAGAGAGGTAACCGTAAGAATAGACGGAGATGATTTTTACATATTCGGGGGAAAATACGAAGACGAACGGCTGTGGAGCGATTATTTTGACCTTGATTTTGACTATGCGACTGTCAAAAGCGATTTGTCCGGCTTAAGCGATATTTTAAAAAGCGCGTCGGAATATGCGCCGGGCATAAGAATTTTAAGACAAGAGCGCTGGGAGGCGCTTTGTTCGTTTATTATATCCCAAAATAATAATATTCCGAGGATAAAGGGAATAATAAAGAGGATGTGCGAGTGCTTTGGCGAAAAAACGGCGGACGGCGGATATTCGTTCCCGACGGCGCAGACGCTCTCAACGCTCAGCGTTGAGGATATGGCACCGCTCAGGAGCGGCTTTCGCGCAAAATATCTTATTGACGCCGCGCAGAGGGTTTCGTCGGGTGAAATTGATCTTGCCGAGGTTGAAAAAATGCCCATAGACGAAGCAAGACAATGCCTTATGAAAATAAAGGGCGTGGGGCCGAAGGTTGCCGAATGCGCTTTGCTGTACGGTATGCACAGGCTTGAATGCTTCCCGATGGACGTTTGGATGAAGCGTGCAATGCAGCTTCTGCTGCCGGAATTTACAGTTGAGACGTTGGGAAAATACGCAGGCATAGCGCAGCAGTATATTTTTCATTACAGCCGTATGCACCCGGAGCTTTTTGACAATAAAAGTTGACAACGTAATTTTATATTGATATAATCAAAACAGTTAATGAATACATTAAAGGCATAGAAGAGAAGAGTAAGCGGCGAGATATGTCAAAGAGAGCTTCGGAAGCTGAAAAGAAGCACAAAAGGCGCCGCCCAAGATGGACTCGGAGCCCCGTACCGACTGCGTTTGCACAGGCTGCGGCGGAATGCGCCCGTTACAGCGCTGCGGCATTTTATGCCGGCTGAGGTTCGCGTTCGCGCGGATAAATTAAGGTGGTAACACGAAGCTTTCGCTCTCGTCCTTAAAGGGGACGGGAGCGTTTTTAAATCGGAGCAAGGCTTGATTCGCCTTTTTTAATCAGGCTTGCGACCGTGTTATATAATTAAAAGGAGAAATTAATATGAGCAGCAAGGGGAAATACTATATAACGACGGCTATAGCCTATACGTCAAGAAAGCCTCATATCGGAAACAGCTACGAAATAGTTATGACCGACGCGCTTGCAAGATATAAGCGCTTGCAGGGATACGACGTGTTCTTCCTTACAGGAACAGACGAACACGGGCAGAAGATAGAGGAATACGCAAAAGAGGCAGGAGTAACGCCGAAGGAATATGTGGACGGCATCGCAGGCGAGATACGCAAAATTTGCGACAGCCTGAATACGACATATGATAAATTCATAAGAACCACCGACGATTATCACGAAAAGGCGGTTCAAAAAATCTTCAAGAAGCTATACGAGCAGGGCGATATATATAAAAGCGAGTACGAGGGAATGTACTGCACTCCGTGCGAGAGCTTTTGGACGGAGGCACAGCTTGTCGACGGCAAATGTCCCGACTGCGGCCGAGAGGTGAAAAAGGCAAAGGAGGAGGCGTATTTCCTAAGACTTTCAAAATATCAGAAGCAGCTTGAGAAGTATATTGAGGATAATCCCGACTATATTTACCCCGAAGCGAGAAAAAAAGAAATGATAAACAATTTTATAAAGCCGGGAATACAGGATCTTTGCGTTTCAAGGACATCGTTTAAATGGGGCATTCCGGTCGACTTTGACCCGAATCACGTTGTGTATGTCTGGATAGACGCCCTTTCAAACTATATAACGGCGCTCGGCTACGACCCGGACGGCTCCGGCGAGCTTTACAAAAAATACTGGCCGGCAGACGTTCATATAATTGGCAAGGACATTTTAAGGTTCCATACCATATATTGGCCTATTATGCTTATGGCTCTTGGCGAGCCGCTGCCAAAGCAGGTGTTCGGACATCCGTGGCTTTTGTTTGGAACTGATAAAATGAGCAAATCGCGCGGAAACGTAATATATGCCGACGACCTTATAAATCTGCTTGGAGTCGACCCCGTGCGATATTATCTGCTTTCCGAGATGCCGTATGTTGCCGACGGCTCTATAACCTATGAAACGATAATAGAGAGATATAATTCGGATCTTGCTAACAACCTCGGCAATCTTGTAAACCGCACCGTTGCTATGAGCAATAAGTATTTCGGCGGAGAAATAATGCCGCCGACAGCTCAGGAGGACATTGATTTCGATTTGCAAAATACCGCTTTGAAAACGGTATCAGAGGTTGACAGGCTGATAAACGAATACAGAATAAGCGATACTCTTGAAGCTGTATTTAATCTTGCAAGACGAAGCAACAAATACATCGACGAAACCGCGCCTTGGGTTCTTGCTAAGGACGAGAGCAAGAGGGAAAGGCTCGGCACGGTTCTCTACAATCTGCTTGAGAGCATACGCTTTATTTCTGTGCTGCTCACTCCGTTTATGCCGGAAACCGCAGAAAAAATACAAAAGCAGCTTAACTGCACTGTCACTGATTATGACAGTCTGTCAAGCTTTGGCGGACTTAAAAGCGGCGAAAGGGTAGGTCAGGCTTCGGTACTGTTCTCAAGAATAGACGCGGAAAAGACGCTTGCTGAAATTGCCGAGAAGCAGGCGGCGGAGGAGAAGAAAAACGCCGCCGAAGAAAAACGTGTAAAAATAGAGGGCTTGGCGGAGATAGGCATAGATGAATTTGCTAAGGTTGAATTAAGAGTTGCAAAAATAAAGGAATGCGAGCCGGTTAAAAAGGCGAAAAAGCTTTTAAAGCTTACCCTTGACGACGGCGAGGGCGAAAGAATAGTCGCCTCCGGAATAGCGAAATTCTATGCGCCCGAGGAGCTTGTTGGCAGGAAGATAATACTTGTCGCTAATTTAAAGCCGGCTGTTTTGTGCGGAGTTGAAAGCTGCGGCATGATACTTGCAAGCGACGACGGCGAGGGCGGAGTTAAGGTCGTATTCGTAGACGACAGCGTTCCTGTCGGATGCAAAATAAGATAAAGCACGCTTTATGAGCGCTAATGCAAAATCGCAGCTATGTAAGACTGTTGATATTGACATAAGAGTAAAAATAGGATAAAATAATTTCAGTAATTACCAAAGTTGAAAGAGGTGAATTCAAAATGAAAAGAATTCAGACTATACAGACAAGAGATCTTTCAGAGTCTGCTAAAAAGGGCGGCTGCGGAGAGTGCCAGACTTCGTGCCAGTCAGCCTGCAAAACATCATGCGGCATTGCAAACCAGCAGTGCGAGAAGAGCGGTAAATAATTGCTCGTTTTAATTCGGCTTTATTTGATAATCGCTGTATGGCGGAGGCTGTGCGGCGATTTTTTCTGCTATGAACAAAGGGTGTGAAAAATATGATTCATCAATATAAGCTAAACGGATATAACATTGTCCTTGATGTAAACAGCGGCAGCGTACATATTGTAGACGACGCAGCCTACGATATAATTGCGCTTTACGGCAAGAAAACCGCAGACGAGATCTCAAACGAGATTTGCGCCAAATATTCCGATATAAGCCGCGGCGAGGTTTATGAGGTGTTAGACGATATAAAATCCCTTAAGGAGCAGGGCAAGCTGTTTACCGAGGATAAATATATGTCGATAGCCGATGAGCTTAAAAGCCGTCCGACGGTTTTGAAGGCGCTGTGTCTGCATATTGCGCACGACTGCAACCTTGCCTGCAAATACTGCTTTGCCGGCGAGGGGGAATACTGCGGCGACCGTTCTCTTATGAGCTTTGAGGTTGGAAGGGCGGCGCTTGATTACCTTATTGAGCATTCGGGAACGAGAAAAAATCTTGAGGTTGATTTCTTCGGCGGAGAGCCGCTGATGAATTTTGACATTGTAAAAAGGCTTGTTGAATACGCAAGGGGCAGAGAAAAGGAAAGCGGCAAAAATTTCCGCTTTACCCTTACTACAAACGGAATACTCTTAGACGATGAGGTAATGGATTTTGCCAACCGTGAGATGCACAATGTTGTTTTAAGCATTGACGGCAGAAAAGAGACGAATGACAGAATGAGAGTAAGCCGAAGCGGAAAGGGAAGCTATGACATAATTCTGCCGAAATTTCTTGAAATGGCAAAAAGAAGAGGACAGCGGGATTATTACATAAGGGGAACATACACACACTATAACACTGACTTTTCCAACGATATACTTCATCTTGCCGACTTGGGATTTAAGCAGCTTGCTATGGAGCCGGTTGTGGCTTCGCCGGATGACGATTACGCATTAAGGCAGGAGGACGTTCCGATACTGTGCGAGCAATACGAAAGGCTCGCGGTTGAAATGCTCAAGCGTCACAGAAACGGCAGCGGCTTTAACTTTTTTCACTATATGATAGACCTTACGGGAGGCCCCTGCATTTATAAAAGGGTTGCCGGCTGCGGAGTCGGTACTGAATATATGGCCGTTACCCCATGGGGTGATTTTTATCCCTGCCACCAGTTTGTGGGCGACCCGAAATATCTTATGGGCAATGTGTATGACGGGGTGACCAACAGCGACGTATGCGATGAATTTAAAAAATGCAATGTATATGTAAGAGAGGAATGCAACGATTGCTTTGCAAGGCTGTTTTGCAGCGGCGGCTGCGCCGCGAACGCATATCATTCAACGGGCAGTGTAACGGGAATATATAAGCTTGGCTGTGATCTGCACAGAAAAAGAATTGAATGCGCGATCATGCTGAACGCCGCAATAAGTATGGATAACGCCAAAACCAAAGAGCAGTAAGAAAAAAGCCTTCGCGAAAGCGAAGGCTTTTTAGTCTGCCGAAGAGTTTTTTGCAGGAGAAGGGGAGTTTCTCCTGCACCTCATCATTCTCGTTTAAGGAATATTTACTTTCAAGCTTTTGCTTGCTTTGGAGCGTTTGCGCTCTGCATTTTGCCCGGTGAGGGAAGATTAAAACTTTTATTTACTTGCAATCTGTGAGCAGGCTTTGGGGTTGCAAGGGGCTTGCCCCTTGCATAATAAATAAATATAAAGTAGCAGGCAGGTCGCCGCAAGGCGGTCTGCCTGCGGTCAAAAGGCGCAAAACTAAATTTGATTTAAAATTAAAGCTTTTATGCTTTGAAAAATAAGATTTATAACTCCACTTCGCCCTCGTGCCGGGCAGGCACTTTCTTTCCCTCGTGGGA
>CANQEU010000030.1 GCA_947595635.1 uncultured Clostridia bacterium | reverse complement strand
GCGATTCGGTAATCAATACCGCAATTCGCTCTGAGATTACAAGCAACAATAAGCTGCTCAATATGCTGTATGCGTACAACTACTTTATGCGCTGGTACAGCTTTGATATAGAGCAGTTCAGTATGGCTGATATGCTATTGTTCAAGGGCGATATATTCAACGGCTCAATGAACCTTGACGCACTAACATCGGCGCTGCTTTCCAATCCGGGAAGCACAATGAGGCCTAACGGTACTCACGACTTCTACAGCGGATATATCAGCTCCTACACCGGAATAAAGACTTTGCCGGAGTTCCTTGATTACTTCATAACCTCCACAGACAAGTATAATAAGGATAATGTAAACGACTGGTTTACCAACAATTTTAACGGCGTAATGCGTGAAGTTAAGATGGATGAGATCGAGGACGTAAAGATAGACTACGACAAGATCAAGTACCGCGCATGGGAGCACCTGAGCGCACGTCCGCAAAATATACTTCCGCTGCTCAATTTGCCGGATAATTCGACATACATTATTTCTTACCCGACGTCGCTGGCTATCGGCTCGATTAGAAACTATATAAGAAACCCGGAGGATCCGGAGCAGATGGCAAGCTTTGAAAACAGCATGGACAGTCAGGCTAAGCTGATGAAGACGTACTACAATATGTTCCTCGGAGTTTTGAGTAATACCGATGTTGTAACGCTCTTTAACTCCAAGGACGACTATGTATACGACAGCACAAGGGTGTATGAGTCGGCTGACGCAAAGGATAGAGTATTCGCAGGCAGCGATACTAACGAGCCGCATATGAAGTGGTTCTCTATTCCGCTCGGCGTGAACTATTACCATGATGCGAACTACGCTGTTGCAGGCGGAAGAGACATTTGGTACGCACAGGGCAACTACTTCGGCAATATGCTGCTTTACAGCCACGAGGCGGCTCATAACCAGGACGGCCCGCTCTACTTCAAGGGCTATGGAAGAAAGGCCGGAACGGGAGCCGAGGACTATACAACAGGCTTCTTTACACAGACGTTTAACGACGGAAGCCCGCAGCTGAACGGACTATACTACTACGATGAGAACTCAACCTACAACGGCAACCTCACCCCTGAGAGAATCAACTCATACAACAAGATAAACGACTTCTACAAAAAGATGTTCCAGACGACTTACTTCCTCGATTATCTAATGGGCGAGGCATTCCTCGGACTTAGCTCCGACCAGCAGGCGGCTGTGGCAACCACTATCAAGGGAGGACCGAACTCGCCGTCTATATCAACGGTATCTAAGGCGGACATAGAGGGTATGAAGCTTAGCAAGGTAGAGGATCTTACTAATAACAAGCTCATTTTGGCAAGCGGAATTTCGCAGTCTATTTATGACGTTCGCTGGTATGACGTTCACAGCACAACGTCGGGAATAGCCTCAAACCCAACCTTCCATTACCTTGCTTATGCAATGCTCGGATACGCCGGATATGACGACGGATTTGTGCAGTACTGCGGCAAGATTTATGACGGCGATCTTAATTCGCTTATAGGAATATCTAAAAAGGTCGGAGATAATTACAAGACCTTTGAGGAGTTCAAGACAAAAGAGTATGCAAAGCTTATGGCTCACAGAGATGAAGTCTCTTATATTGACGCCGACGAGGTTGTAAAAGAATTCCGTGAAGCGCTCATACTTGACGCTCAGGATAAGACTACTTCACGTTTGGCTAAAAACGCGTTGGCGGCCAAGAAGAAGTATTATCTCCTGCTCAAGAGGAACACCGACGACTTCAGAGGAGAAATATTCCAGAAGGTGAACACAGACGAGGTTCACGTTACAACGGCGAAGCAATTTGTTGATGCGATAACACAGAACAAATACGCTCATGTAATTGTTGACCAAAATCTTGATTTCTCGGATTATAAGTCAGGCACAAGCGCCGTCGGAGTTACCTTCTTAGGCGCGGTAGACGGTCAAAATCACAAGCTTGAAAACCTCTCAAGGCCACTGTTCAGAACGCTTGGAGAGGGAGTTGAAATTAAAAATCTTACAATTTCAAATGCTGACATTACTCTTAATTACGAGGGCGCGGGAGCGCTTTCAAGAACGGTAGATAAGGTAAATGTTTCCGGCGTTAAGCTTGAAAATGTTAAGGTCGATTCCGGCAACAAGAATAACGCGGGCGGACTGTTCGGCAGTGCCGCAAACTCTAAGTTTACAGACATTGAAGCAAGCGGCGTTACCGTAAACGGCGGCAGGAACGTGGGCGGTATAGTCGGAAATCTTGCAAACGGCACAATAACAGGCGGCAAGCTTGATACTGTAAATGTATCGGGAACATCCGACTGCATAGGCGGTCTTGTCGGTGAGGCAAACACTTCAACTGTGAAGAACACGGGCGTTTCAAATGTTACGGTAGACGCGAAGAATTATTCCGGCGGAATGATAGGCAACGCGATAGATACCGAAATTGATGCCGTATCTGCCGAGGCCGTTAAAATAGAGAACGCAAGGAATAATATCGGCGGACTCGTCGGCAATCTCACCTCGTCGCAGACGACGCTTGAAAACGGCTCGGTTACTGTTTCTAAAATAACAAGCAGTTATGCAAGGGATATAACAATTGCCGCTATAACAAAGCTTGGCGGCTTAGTTGGCAACGCCGACAAGGGAAGCGTAATCAAGACGAGCAGCAGCGCCATTGTGAATATCAGCGGTTCGGCGGATTCAATAGGCGGCTTTATCGGTGAACTCAACGGAGTTGAAATAACCGATTGCTACAGCGCAAACGCCGAGCTTCGCGGCAGAAACTATATAGGCGGCTTTGCAGGCTATACGGTAAGCCCGAAAATCACAAACTGCTATTCACACGGAAGCGTGACCAATACGTCCAATCTCGGCGGATTTATCGGAACAGCGAGAACCGGCGCGGAGCTTAGCAATAATATTGCGTTTGCGTCTGTTGCGGAAAACGGCTTCAAGTTTGACCCAAGCACAGATTTAAGCTTGATAAATAACGGATATAAAAACAACTATGAGCTTGAGGAGTATCCCGGAAAGCCGTCGAGCGGCAGAGGAAAAATCAACGAAAATACAATTACACAGGTCAAAGCCACCGAGATAAACAGCGGCTTCTTCACTTCAACTCTTAGCTGGAATGCGGCGATATGGGATCTTTCAAGGCTTCAAAACGGAGGACTTCCAAGGTTGAACGGAGAGGGCAATGCGTTAAAGGATACCGATAATTTCCAGTTTGCTCAGTCCGCGATACAGCAGGCGCTTGTGATGAACGGCGCGGCGTTTAACCCGACCGAAGCCATTGTAACGCAGCCGATTGAAACCGTGCCGAGCGAAAGCGCTCCTACCGCGGCGCCGACGGAGGCTGCGGCTGCCGAAACCGACCCGACTGAATCTGAAACGGCGACAATGCCGGTCGAGAAGGAATATAGCACGTCAGCCGAGGAAACGGCGACTGCTGTTACAGAATAAAAGCGCTGTGTTGATAAACGGCGTCATTAAAACGAGGCTTAAAGCGGTTATTTAAGTTTTCCGCAAAAGGCTTAAAAAGATACCCCCCGAAGGCATTTGGACTGCCCTTCGGGGGGTGAGCTTTTCGATAAGCCTATTTTTGACAAGGTCATAAAAATTAAAATGTTGAGTTGAAAAAGAAGCAAGGCTGCTGTAAAATTATATACGTCACGATAATAAATACGTTTTATTTCTTTTATTGGGAGGAAATTGCCGTGAAGAAAAATTTAAGCGCAGATGAAGCGATGAGCAGGCTTATAGAAGGAAACAAAAGATATATAAACTCATTAACTAATCCGGGAGATATTTCACCGGCAATAAGAAGCTATACCTGCAAAAACGGACAATCGCCGTATGCGATTATTTTGTCTTGCTCCGATTCAAGAGAGATACCGGAGGCAATATTCAGCGCAGGAATAGGAGAACTGTTTGTTATCAGAGTTGCCGGAAATGTGGTTGACGACCACCAGCTCGGCAGTATTGAATATGCCGCGGAGCATCTGGGCTGTAGGCTCATTGTCGTTCTCGGTCACGACCATTGCGGCGCAGTCGATGCCGCAATGAATCACGACCCTGACGGGCATATTAAATTCATCACAGATGAAATAACGCTTGCAATAAGGGATGAAAAGGATCCGTTCAAGGCGTGCTGTCTTAATGTAAAAAGGAGCGTTGAAATAATTGAAAAAAACGCGGATATTAGACATCTTGAGGATGACGGGCTTTCGGTCAGGGGGGCTATATATCATATTGAAGACGGAAACGTAGAATTTATTTAATTCGTCTCCTCCTTAAAAAAGTAAACACTGCCGCGAACGCAAGGCTTCGGGCAAAAAAATCCACGGCACAGTGTGCGCGTGGATTTTTTGACTTATCAATATTTTTTTAATGCTGATCGTGAAAAAGCTTGTTCATCAAACCTTCTGTTTTTTTAGTGCGCTTTTGAGCTTCGCCGCAGTCAAGAGTGATTCTTATAACGCTGCCCTCAACGGCTTTATCCGGGACAAGGACTCTCGGCATATTGACAAAATTGTCCGCGCTTATCTCTACTACAGCAAAATCGCCTTCAAATCTGTCTATTGTTACCTTCAATGCTCTCACCTCAATCCGTAGGCTTACAGCTTCCGCAGGTTTTATAGCCCTGCTTTTTAAGCTCGCTTATGCTTTCGTCGGAATATTTTATGTTCTGCTTCGCTATATTTTCAATAAGAGGACATTCGTTTGAATGTATCCTTTTAGTGTTTGTGTTAAGCACCCATTTTCCGTCCGGCGTTTCGTTAGGCTGCAAGTTGTTTTTATTATAGTCGGCAGTTGTGCCGGCTTCGGCCTTTACACCGTTTACCGTGAGCGACGCGCCGTCAGAATATGCGACTATATTTCCTACGTCCTTAGTCATTAATACCTGAGCACCGCTGTTTTTCCACCTGTCAATAATTTTTTCAACCGGCAAATTATAATCATTTTCCTCCGCAACGGATACGGCGGCATATTTTGCGCCCACTCGCCTTACAAACTCTTCTCCGGAGGAAGTCTTGCTTCCGTGATGCCCGACCTTAATAAAATCTGCGCTTACATCGGCTCTTATTTCTCTTTCGCTTTGCGTCTGAGCGTCGCCCATAAAGAGAAATTTTGTTGCGCCATATGTAATCTTTATTACCGCCGAGTAATTATTAAGTTCGTCATATTCATCACTGTTCGGGGCAAGAATATCAATGCTGAGATCATCTTCTTTTAGAATGCTTACTCCGGCTTTCGCGACCGTTACGCTAAGCCCCTTGTCGTCTATCAGCTCCAGTGTCTTTTCAAAGGTTTTCGTATTTGCAGTCGCCCTCGGCATATAAATTTTACCTATATCAAATTTCTTGATTACCTTTCGCATTCCGCCTATATGGTCGGCGTGAGGGTGAGTGCCGACGAGATAATCTATCTTTTTAAAGCCCTTTGAGCTTATATAATCCGTGACGGTTTTAGAATATTCATTTTCGCCCGCGTCAATAAGCATACATCTTTCCTTTGGCAGCTCAATAAAAATAGAATCGCCCTGCTTAACGTCAAGAACCGTAACCTCAAGCCCGTCGCCGAGCGGCTCATATGTATGCTGGAATTTGGAGCACGAGCAGGAAAAAATAATGCAGAGAGCCGTTAAAACAGATAGCACGGCTCTGCAAATTATACTATTTTTATTATTTTTCAATTTTATCACCTCTTCATTAATATTATACAATATTACACAGCCCAAGGTCAATTGACAGCTTAATTTATTAAATTTAGAAAGAAAAATTATTTTTTTTGTATATATTACATCGGAAAATCTTGCCGCATATGAATTTTTGTTGTATAATTAAATAGCTAAAGTTCTCTTAAATAAAAAATAAACAGAGGTGATACCGATGGCTGATTTTTTCAATGAAAAAATGGAAACTATGTCAAGAGACGAAATGACCGCCGTTCAGTCGGAAAGACTTGTCGCGATGGTAAAACACGCATACGACAATGTGCCGCTGTATCGGCAAAGGTTTAAGGAAAGCGGAGTTTTGCCCGGCGATATTAAATCTATCGAGGATTTATACAAGCTGCCGTTTACAACAAAGGACGATTTGCGTGATACATATCCGTTTGGAATGTTCGCTGTTCCAAAAGAGGAGCTTATAAGAATTCATGCGTCGTCAGGAACAACCGGAAAGCAAACGGTTGTGGGCTATACCCGCCACGATATTGACGTATGGGCGGAATCCTGCGCAAGGGCGCTTGTTTCTATTGGCGGCACAAGGTCCGATTACGTTCATGTTTCATACGGATACGGACTTTTTACAGGCGGGCTCGGACTGCACTATGGAGCGGAAATGCTTGGCGCGACCGCGATTCCGGTTTCCTCCGGCAATACGAAAAGGCAGGTGCAGATTTTACAGGATTACGGCTCCGATATTATATGCTGTACCCCGTCCTACGCTATGTTCATAGGCGAAACGGTGCGCGATATGGGAATAGACCCCAAAACGTTGAAGCTGAGAGCCGGATACTTCGGCGCAGAGGCATGGACGGAGAATATGCGCCGTGAAATAGAAAAAATACTTGACATAAAGGCGTATGATATATACGGACTGTCGGAAATAGCCGGACCAGGAGTGTCGTTTGAGTGTAAGGAACAAACAGGAATGCATGTAAATGAAGATTGGTTTTATCCTGAAATAATCGACCCGGAAACAGGAAAGGTACTGCCGGACGGCCAGTACGGAGAGCTTGTGTTCACCTGTATCGGAAAAGAGGCGCTGCCCTTGATAAGATACAGGACAAGGGATATAAGCTGCTTAACAAGAAAGAAATGCAGCTGCGGCAGAACGCTTGTTAAAATGGCAAAGCCTAAGGGCAGGACGGACGATATGCTCATAATAAGGGGAATAAACGTATTTCCTTCTCAGGTCGAGCACGTTTTGCTGTCGCTTAATATGGACCCGAATTATCTTATAGTTGTTGACAGAGTAGGCAATCTTGACACTATGGAGGTTCAGGTTGAAATGACTAAGGGCGTTATATCGGATACCGTTAAAAATATTGAAGCGGTAGAGCATAAAATAGCCGCCGCATTGCAATCCACGCTTAATATAAGCGCAAAGGTCAGATTAGTTGAGCCTAAGAGCCTGCCGCGTTCGGAGGGAAAGGCAATAAGGGTAATTGATAACAGAGATATAAAATAACGGAGGAATATAATTATGATTCAGCAGCTATCTGTTTTTATTGAGAACAAAAAGGGCAGACTTGCGTATATAACGAAGGTTCTTGCGCAGGCAGGGATCGATATAAAGGCTATGTCTGTTGCCGACACAAGCGATTTCGGAATACTCAGGCTTATAGTTGACGACCCAAAGGCTGCCATAGGCGCATTTGAGAAGGAGGGCATAGCCGTTTCCCTGACAGATGTTCTTGCCGTCGGTGTGGAGGATGCGCCGGGCGGTCTTGCAAGGGCGGCAAATACCTTGTGGGGCAACGGAATAAGTGTTGAATATGCTTATGCGTTTATGAAAAGGGAAAAGGATATTGCGTATATCATATTGAGGGTAGACGACAACGAAAGAGCAATAAAGGTTTTAAAGGAAAACGGAATTTCCGTTCCGTCAGAGCAGGAGATCAGGTATTAAAAAAGCGCCTGGAAAAGCAAAGCGCTGACGTTTTCTAATAAAAAATCGAAGTCCGCGCCTTATATGGCCGCGGACTTCTGCAAGCTTATCTGAATTTACGCTTGACATTGATGGTATAATATAATCCTGCCGTAGATTTAAACCGCATTTTTAGGCGGCTGAGAAAATTGCAGTCTTTAAGCGGAGGATAGCTCTCGCTTAAGTGATGAGGAGCAAGTCTTTATACGACGGTTTAAAAGCATAGTATCAATTTTTAGAATGGAGGCGGTGAAATGGCGCTTGACGGGGCTTTTTTGAGATATGTAGTATACGAAATGCGGGAAAAGCTTGACGGAATGCGCGTTGAAAAAATATTCCAGCCAAACCGTGACGAAATCGTTGTCGCGTTCAGGGGCGTCGGCGGAGCCTATAAGGTGCTTATGTCCGCAAGGGCTAATTCGCCGAGAGTGAATATAACAAGCTATCCGCCGGAAAATCCGCAGACTCCGCCTATGCTGTGTATGCTGCTTAGAAAAAAACTGACGGGGGCGAGGCTTAGAGAGATAAAGCAGTACGGGCTTGAAAGAGTAGTACGCTTTATATTTGACGGGACGGATGAGCTCGGCGATAAAATCGAATTGTCTCTCATAGCCGAAATAATGGGCAAATACAGCAATGTTATTTTTGTTGACGGAGATGATAATGTAATAGACGCTTTGAAAAGGGTAGATTTATCAATGTCGTCACAGCGCCTTGTCCTGCCGGGCTTGAGCTATCAGCTTCCTCCGGCGCAGAATAAACTCGATCCGCTTGAGAGCGGCGCAGAAGAGATAATTAAGAGAATAAAGCAAAGCGAAAAGGCTCTTTTGCTCAGCAAGGCTCTGCTTTCAACGGTTCAGGGCGTTTCGCCAATAGTTTGCAGAGAAATAGAGTACATTACAGGAAGAGGCGCTGAGCTCAACACAAAGGAAATGAGCGAGGAATATTACAGCCGGCTTGAATTTTTCCTAAAGCGCACTGTAAACGAGATAAGGCAGGTAAAGGGAGAGCCGTGTATGGTGCAGAGCATCGACGGTAAGCTTTTGGATTTTTCCTTTATGAATATACTTCAATACGGTACGGGGGCAAAAACGATTCGCTTTGAAAGCTTCAGCGAGCTCCTTGATAATTTTTATCTTGAGAGGGATAAGATAGAAAGAATGCGCGTTAAAGGGCAGGATCTTTTAAAGCAGCTTTCAAATATAACGGACAGGCTTACAAGAAAAATAAATGCGCAAAAGGCAGAGCTTGCAAGCAGTGAGGACAGAGAGCATCTCAGGATAAAGGGGGATTTGCTTCAGGCGAATTTATACAAAATCGAAAAGGGCGCGGCTGAGGTCGAGCTTGAAAATTTTTACGATGAGAATTTATCAAAAATAAAAATAAAGCTTAATCCTGCATTGACAGCGGGACAGAACGCGCAAAGATATTATAAGAATTATCGCAAGGCAAAAAACGCGCAGCAGTTTTTGGCGGTAGAAATAGAACGGGCGCAGCAGGAGCTTATATATATTGATTCGGTTTTTGACAGCTTATCCAGAGCCGAAACGGAGAGGGAGCTTTCGGAAATAAAGCAGGAGCTTGTTTTGAGCGGATATATCAAAAAAATACGTTCAAAGCAAAAGCCGAAGGAGGCTTTAAAGCCGCTTGAATTTACATCAAAAAGCGGATTAAAAATACTCGTGGGAAGAAATAATTTGCAAAATGACAGCCTTACGCTCAAAAAATCAAAAAATTACGATTTGTGGTTCCATACAAAAAATATTCCGGGCTCGCACACGGTGATATGCGCTCAGGGCGAAACACCCGATGACGAAACGATATTATATGCGGCTCAGCTTGCGGCGTATCACAGCCGTGCAAGGCAGAGCAGCAAGGTGCCGGTGGATTATACCCTGATAAAGTATGTTAGCAAGGCGCAGGGCGCAAAGCCGGGTATGGTAATTTATAAAAATCAAAAAACACTGTTTGTAAAGCCGTCTCTAACTCAGGATGAAGCGGATTAAAACGAGGCGTTATTATCATAAATCATTTACAAAGCGACAATAAAATTATTATGCACAGTATATAAAATTTAAAAATAAGCACAAAAAAGTTGATTTTGCACTTGCATTAACAGCTTGGATATGATAAAATGACTGAGTTGTAATCTAAAAATGAATTTTTATATATTTTTGCGAAAGGGAGAGAAGCATGGGCGTTTTGGAATATGTTCTCGGAAGTGTTCTTCTGTTATTTTCAATTGCTATAATTATCGTTATTATTCTTCAGGAGGGTCATCAGCAGGGTCTTGGTGTTGTTACAGGCGGTGCCGATACATTCTTCTCAAGAAATAAGGCGCGTTCGATAGACGCATTTCTTTCACGCTGGACAAAGCTGTTTGCGCTTGTATTTGTTCTTGTGGTAGTTGCGCTTAACGTAATTGCGAGATTTTTCTGATTGTAAATAATTTAAAAAATGAGGACACGGTTTTCCGTGTCCTTTATTTTTTGATAAAAGTATTTTTATTATGCTCCTGTTTACCGCAGCGATACCCATCTGTACGCCTAAAAATTTTTTATTTTAAAGTAGCTTTACGGGTATAAAAGCTTAATTAAGAAAAATTTTTCGTGCGAGAAAGATGAGGTGCAGGAGAAGCGAAGCTTCTCCTGCAAAAAAAAGAAATCTTAAGCAGCAGTCCCGCTGCGCAGCAGCGCCGACTGCGGTTCAAGGATTACAAAGTAAAAAAATATTTTTTAACAAACTAAAGGACACGGGAAAACCGTGTCCTTTAGTTTGTTATTCGTTAAGCGCTCCCTGACTCTGCGCTTTTAAATATGCGTTTATAAAGCCGTCGAGGTCGCCGTCCATAACTGCGTTTATGTTGCTTGATTCAAACGACGTTCTGTTGTCCTTTACAAGAGTATACGGCATAAATACATAAGAGCGTATCTGCGAGCCCCATGTTATTTCCTTTTGAACGCCTTTAATATCCTCAATTTTATCAAGGTGCTCTCTCTCCTTAATTTCCATAAGCTTTGAAGCGAGCATCTTCATTGCGACCTCACGGTTTTGGTGCTGACTTCGCTCAACCTGACAGGCTACAACTATTCCGGTGGGAATATGTGTAAGGCGCACCGCCGAGGAGGTCTTGTTTACCTTTTGACCGCCGGCGCCGCTTGCACGGTAAACGTCCATTTTTATGTCCTCTGGGTTAATGTCTATCTGAATATTGTCGTCTATTTCAGGCATAACCTCAAGAGAAGCAAATGATGTATGTCTTCTGCCTGACGAATCGAACGGTGAAACCCTTACAAGGCGGTGAACGCCGGATTCGCTTTTCAGATAGCCGTATGCGTTCAGCCCCTCAACAAGTATAGTCGCGCTTTTAAGTCCTGCCTCTTCTCCGTCAAGATAGTCAAGAGTCTTTACTTTGAAATTATGGCGCTCCGCCCAGCGGTTATACATACGATAGAGCATTTCCGCCCAATCCTGAGCCTCTGTTCCGCCGGAACCGGCGTGGAAGGTTAAGATAGCGTTTTTTGAGTCGTATTCGCCTGTCAGAAGTGTTGAAAGCCTTTGTGCTTCAAGGCTTTCTTTTACCTTTCCGACCTCCTCCTGAGCCTCCTCAAGAAGCGAAAGATCCTCCTCCTCGTTTGCAAGCTCAATAAGCGCAAGCGTATCCTCATATGCGGCGACAAGGCTGCTGTAGCTTTCCGTTTTGCCCTTTAGCATACTTGTTCTTTGCAGAATTTTTTGCGAGTTTTCCATATCGTCCCAGAATCCCGGCTCGGCGGCTCTGTGCTCAAGCTGCTGTATTTCCGACTCCATTGCCTTAAGGCCAAGCGCGTCTGCAAGGTCGTCAATATCAGGCTTAAGCTTTTCAAGCTCTAATCGCAATTCTTCAAATTGTACCAAAAATATCATCCTTTACTATTCGCTCCCATTTATTATAGGATAAAGGAACAAAAATGTAAATACACACTTGTGATAAAGTTTAGGCTTTTCAATAATTCCCTTGTGTTCAAGGCGCATAGAGGGCAAGGATATTATTAAGGGCAACGCTTTTTATATCAGGCGCCGAGTAAGCCCTTGCAAGGTGGTGATAAAATGGATAAAAAAACCAAGGAATGGGAGCTTGAGAAAATGAGATTTGAAATGCCGCCGCTCACCGAAACGATGTCGGGAGCGGAACACTGCTTTATGGATGTAAAAACAAGAATAGCTCACCCGTCTGATGACGCTGTTGACGAGATGAGGGACTGGAGCATAGAAAACAAAAAATAATCAATCCTTATTAAGGTATATCGTACCGCCGTCATAGCTTAGCGTTACTTCGTTTCCCTTGATTTCGTAATCAAATTCCAAACTTTTTTTAAGGCGGCTGTCGGTAAGCATAATTTTATCCTCATCTATAACGCAGTCGCCGTAAAGCCTTGTGTCTGCGCCGCCCATAGAATGTATATCAAAGCTTGCCTTAGAACCTTCAAAGCTTAAATGCACAGTGGTGCTGTATTCGCCCTTTCCGCTCCAGGAGTTTATCCTAAGCTCGTCGGCTTGATTGTTTACAGCCTTTTGCGTGCAGGAGCAGAAAAGCATTGTGAAAAGCAACAGAGGTAAAAATAACAAAAGCGATTTTTTCAAATCAACCACCCCAAAAAGTTTATATATTATATTTTATGACGCTTGCGGTTTGCTTATACAAATTAGAAAAAATACAAAAAAATAAAAAAAATCACTTGACTTTACGACTGCGCTTTGATATAATAACACTCGTTGACTGATAGAATATGCGAGTGTGCTGGAACAGGCAGACAGGCACGTTTGAGGGGCGTGTGTTTCACGACGTATGGGTTCAAGTCCCATCACTCGCACCATATCGCGGCAAGCCTTTATGGCTTGCCGCTGTTTTTATGCCAAAACGACGTTTTTAAATTTCTTTGCACCTATCTGCGGATATTTTAATACAAAAACAGACTTGTATTTTTCCCCTCGTCAGCTATAATTTATATGGAGGCATAACCTGCCAATATTTATGAATTGAGGTAATAGCTATGAGGAAAAAACTGAATCTTACAGAAGGAATTTATCCAATGCCTGTGCTGTTGGTCGCCACCTATAACGAGGACGGCAGCGTTAATGTTATGAACGCCGCTTGGGGAACCATGCAGGATCGCAAAACTGTGGCGCTTAATCTGACGCAATCGCATAAAACCGTGCAGAATATTAAGGAAAGAGGCGCATTCACAGTAAGCATTGCAGACGCAGACCATGTAGCCGAAGCGGATTATTTCGGCGTTGTTTCGGGCAATAATGAGCCTGATAAATTTAAAAAAAGCGGTCTTACCGCCGAAAAAGCCGAAACGGTAGACGCTCCCGTAATTTCACAGCTTCCGCTATGCTTGGAGTGCGAATTTATAGAATATCAGGATAACGCTTACGGAGTTGGCGTGATCGGCAGGGTGGTCAATATTACAGCCGACGAGAGAGTTATGGTCGGGGACAGGGTAGATATGTCGCTTGTAAACGCCATTGCCTTCGACCCGTATACACACGGCTATTACAGGGTTTACGAAAGAGTAGGCGAGGCGTTTAAGGACGGGCTGAAGCTTAAATAAAATCTAAATTTTTGCTCGTACGGTAAATCATTTGCGGCAAAATTAAACGCAAAATTATTGTTCAGGCGGAAAAGGGCCTGAATTTTGTACGAATGTTTTGTAAAATACGATTGAAAGGAGAAAGATATGGATATACAATACTTATTGCTTTTACAGAATTTCAGAGAATCAATCAACGGATTCCTTAACGATTTCTTTGTGCAGATGAGCGATCTGTCATACGGCATCTTTATATGGATGCTCGCCTGTGTTATGTTTTGGGCGGTTGACAAGAAGAGCGGAAGCTTTTTGTTCTTGAATGTCGGTCTTTCACGCTTTATAATGCAGGTGCTTAAGCTTACGTTTTGCGTCTATAGGCCGTGGATAAGATGCGACAAGATAGTCCCTGTTGAAACGGCGTCCGGCTATTCCTTCCCAAGCGGACACAGCGTAACGGCGGCGGCTAATTACGGCACCGTTATTGAGCGCTACAGAAGCTATAAGCCGCTGTGCGTTTTGATGGGCGTTATGATACTGCTGACAATGTTTTCAAGGAATTATATCGGCGTGCATACTCCGCAGGATGTTGCAGTCGGAGCTCTTATTGGAATACTTATAGTGATAATAGGCTCTAAGATATGGGACTGGATAGACAAAAATCCAAAAAGAGATTACATAATTCCGTGCGCCGGCATTATTCTCACGGCGCTGTTCCTTGTGTATATTTCAGTTAAGTCATATCCCATGGATTATGCGGCCGACGGCACTTTGCTTGTTGACCCGAACAAGATGATGAAGGACGGCTTTAAGGACGCAGGCAGATTTCTCGGCGTTACCGTAGCGTGGTTTTTGGAGAGAAGATTTGTCAAATTCTCTCTTGACGTGCCGACAATTCAAAAGGTAACAAGATGCTGCTTTGGCGCTTTGCTCATTATATTGTACGAAAATGCCTTCATGCCGGTAATTTCAGGCATTGTAAGCTTTCAGTGGATAAACTTTGCGCTGACATTTTTTGAGCTTATACTGTTTATTGCGCTTTATCCTCTTTGCTTTAAAAAGCTTGAAGAGCGCAAAAAAGCCAAGGCAAAGGCTAAGGCGTAATAAAGCCTTAAAAATTAACAAAAACAAAAGCTCCGGGACCGACGGTTAAGCGGCTCCCGGATATTTTTTGCGTATAAACAAATTAAATTTTGCCTTGCTGCATTCCGGCGTCGGTAAAGCGTGTCGAATGATGAGCAATAGGGGAGTGAATGAATATTATGTGTAAGGAATTATTATTCGTTTATGACGCACAGTGCGCAAAATAATCGTTCAAGCTTTTGATTTTGCACAATTCGAGGCTTTAATTTTGCACAATATAAGAAAAATAAGGCGCTGTAAAACATTAAAAGTAATGAATTTGCAGGATTTAAGAAAACAGCTTGCATTTAACGTCAAAAAGTATTAAAATATAACTCGGATATTTTTGAGAAAAATTTTAAGGGGATATTATTATGGCAGCATACAGCGAAATGAGCAGGGAGCAGCTCATAGAAACAGAAGCAAAGCTGAAAAGAGAATATGAGGAATTTAAGGTAAGAAATCTGAAGCTTGATATGTCAAGAGGTAAGCCGGGCAGCGAGCAGCTTGAGCTGTCGCTTGATATGCTCACCGTGTTAAACACAAAGGAGCAGTGTCTTGTAAACGGCGTTGATTGCAGAAACTACGGCATACTCGACGGGATAAGCCAAATGAAGCAGATATTCTCCGATTTGCTTGAATGTGAAGAGGACGACATTATGGTCGGCGGTAACTCAAGTCTTAATATGATGTTTGACGCCGTTGCCTGTATGATGCACGCGGGCTTTGATGACTGCGAGCCTTGGGAAAAGCAGGGCGGAATAAAATTTTTATGTCCCTCGCCGGGATATGACCGTCACTTTGCCATAACCCAATATTTTGATATTGAAATGATACCCGTGCCGATGACCCCGTCAGGACCCGATATGGATATGGTAGAAAGGCTTGTTGAGAGCGATGAAAAGATAAAGGGCATTTGGTGTGTGCCTAAATATTCAAATCCGCAGGGCATAACATATTCGGACGAAACAGTAAGGCGCTTTGCGAGGCTTAAGCCTGCGGCAAAGGATTTCCGCATAATGTGGGATAACGCATATTGCGTTCACGATGTTACGGATAATCCCGAAACTCTTTTAAGCATTGTTGCCGAATGCAAAAAATACGGAAACGAAGATCTCCCTATTCTTTTTGCTTCAACGTCAAAAATCACCTTCCCGGGTTCGGGCGTAGCGGCAATGGCTACGTCAAAGAAAAATATGGCTATCTTCAAAAGAAGATACCGCGTGCAGACAATAGGCTATGACAAGCTTAATATGCTTCGCCACGTTTTGTTCTTTAACAATGCGGACGGCGTAAAGGAGCATATGAAAAAGCACAAGGAGGTTCTTGCCCCAAGGTTCGAGGTCGTTGTGTCAAGCCTTGAAAATCAGCTTGGAGGACTTGGAATCGCAAGGTGGATGAATCCGAACGGCGGATATTTTGTAAGCGTTGACGTTATGGACGGATGCGCGAAAAGAGTTGTTGAGCTTTGCGCCGAGGCAGGCGTTGTGCTGACAGGAGCCGGCGCTACATATCCGTACGGAAACGACCCTCACGACAGCAATATAAGAATAGCGCCGACATTTCCGCCGGTTTCAGAGCTTAAAACCGCAATGGATTTATTCTGTCTGTCTGCGAAGCTTGCGGCTGTAGAAAAATTGCTTGCACAATAATTAACGCATTTTTATATTATATTTGCACAAATTTGGCGAAATGAGCCGCATAATATTTACTGCTCCATTGACATTTTATAAAAAAAAACGTATAATAACTCTGTTATGTCCGTATAAGGGGAAATGACAGAGTTTTCGTTTGTGCGGAGCCTATATTTAGCATTGGAGGATACATACACATGAAAAGAGTGTCTAAACCGGTATTCTTCATCACAGCTATCATTATTCTCGCTTTGAGTTATTTTGCCATATTCGGCTTTACAACTCAATACGGCGATATAAAATCAACCGTTATAAAGGGAGTAAATGATATTCGCTGGGGTATTGACATCAAGGGCGGCGTTGAGGCAACCTTTAAGCCTGCCGGCGATGTTGACGCGACCGATGAAGAAATGGAAGCCGCAAAGGCAGTTATTGAAACAAGACTTGTTTCAAACAACATTACAGATTACGAGCTTTATGCTGACAGCGCGTCTGATCGCATAATCGTCCGTTTCCCGTGGAAAGAGGACGAGGCGAACTTTGACCCCGAACAGGCAATTGATGAAATTGCGGCGACTGCTCAGCTTACGTTCCGTCCCGGCGCGTCATACGCAACAACCGACGTAGACGCAAACGGTCAGATAGTCTATAAGACTCCTACGGGCGAAACCGAGGAGGTGCTTATGGAGGGAAACAACGTTGAGAGCGCTCAGCCTGTTATTGATACACAAAATGCAGGCAATTACAATGTTGCTCTAAAGCTTAAGGACGCAAATGTTTTTAAGAATATAACCGAGAAATATCTTAGTCAAACCGTTTCCATCTGGATGGATGACATTATGATTTCCCAACCGAGGGTAGATAGTGTTATAAGCAACGGCGATGCAAGCATTACAGGTACGTTTACGCTTCAGGAGGCGACCGATCTTGCAAATAAGATAAACGCCGGTGCGCTTCCGTTCAAGCTTGAAACGTCAAGCTTCGGTACGATAAGCCCGACGCTTGGCGCGTCGTCGCTTACCGCTATGGCGTATGCGGCTGTTGCGGCTATCATACTTATTTCGCTGCTTATGATAATAATATTCCGCTTGCCGGGAGTTATTGCTACTATCGCGCTTTTGGGTCAGGTTGGACTTATGGTTGCGACGGTATCCGGCTTCTTCCCGGTATTCTCAAGCTTTACAATGACGCTTCCCGGTATTGCCGGTCTTATTCTTTCAATCGGTATGGGCGTTGACGCCAATATCATTACGGCAGAAAGAATCAGAGAAGAGCTGCGTGGCGGAAAGACGATTGATATGGCTATAGCAAAGGGCTCTAAAAACAGCTTCTCCGCTATCTTTGACGGTAACGTAACGGTTATCATAGTCGCGCTTATCTTGCTTCTTGTTTTCGGGCCGACAAATATCCTTTCGTCTATCTTCGGTCAGTCTACGACCGGAACGATATACGCATTCGGTTACACGCTGCTTATGGGCGTTATCTGTAACTTTGTAATGGGCGTATTTGCGTCAAGGTTAATGCTTAAATCTATTTCCGGATTTAAGATCTTCCGCAAGAAATTCTTGTTTGGAGGTGTTGGCAAATGAATAAGACAGTAGAAACAGCTCCAAAAAGAGTTATTGACTTTTTGTCGAAGAAAAAAATATTCTTCGGAATTTCACTTGCAATCTTTGCAATAGGAATCATTTGCAACATCATCTTCGGAACACAGCTTGACATTCAGTTTACCGGCGGTACTATAGTTAAGTACAGCTACACAGGTCAGGTCAACGAGGAAAAGCTTAAGGAGGTTGCGCAAAATGCAACTCCCGACAATGAGATTACGTTCTCAATATCAAAAAATATGATAGCCGGCGGCGAAAATACCGGTGACGATTATATCGTTTCGCTTCAGTTTACGGGTACGGATTCAATTTCCTTTGAACAGCAAAAGGCTGTGACAGAGGCATTGAACAAGGAATTCCCCGACAACGGTTTTGAATACAGCGAATCAACGTCCGTTGAATCAAGTATGGGTTGGAAATTCTTTCTCAAGTGTATAGTCGCAGTTGCTATCGCCTGCGCGCTGATGGTTCTTTATGTTACGTTCAGGTTCAAGAAGATAGGCGGTCTTTCGGCAGGTATGATGGCTCTTGCCGCGCTGTTCCACGATGTGCTCATAATCTATTTCCTGTATGTCATTCTGAGAATGCCTATAGACGGAAACTTTATCGCCGTTGTTCTTATGATTTTGGGATACTCGCTTAACGATACTATAGTTATTTACGACAGAATCAGAGAAAACAGGAAGGTGCTCGGCGGCAAAACTCCGCTTGACCAGCTTGTAAATCAGAGCCTTACACAGGTTATAAGAAGAACTATACTCACATCTGTTTCAACCCTTATGGCGGTTGCCTGTGTATATGCCGTAGGCATAATCTTTAACCTTGATTCTGTAACTAAATTTGCTCTGCCGACAATGGTCGGTATCGTATCAGGTTGCTATTCTTCAATAGCAATTGCCGTTCCGCTTTGGGTTACATGGGTCAACAACAAAAAGAAAAAGGGCAAAGACTGATATTTGACATAGTGTGAAATAATGCTATACTTAAAGGGCGTGGAGGCACGCCCTTTATTTTATAGCCCTGTCGCTGAATGAATATATGAAAAGGATAGAGTGATATGCCGATACTCAAATGTGAAAATATATCAATGAGCTACGATGGAATAACGGTTTTCAACGATTTAAGCTTTGACGTTGAAGGCGGCGATTATTTGTGCATTGTAGGTGAAAACGGTTCGGGAAAAAGCACGCTTATGAAGGGGCTTTTGGGATTAAGACCTTTAAAAAGCGGAAATATAATATACTCAGACGGACTTAAAAGGGACGAAATTGGCTATCTTCCGCAGCAAACGGGAGCGCAAAAGGATTTTCCTGCGTCGGTGTATGAGGTCGTGCTTTCCGGCAGGCTTAACAGAAGGGGCTTAAAGCCCTTTTATTCAAAAGAGGATAAGACTGCGGCGGTGCAGAATATGCAAAGGCTCGGCATTGACTCGCTTAAAAACAGGTGCTACAAGGAGCTGTCAGGCGGACAGCAGCAAAGGGTACTGCTTGCCCGCGCGCTTTGCGCAACAAGCAAGCTGCTTATACTTGACGAGCCGGTAACGGGGCTTGACCCCATTGCGGCTTCTGAAATGTATGCTTTAATAAAAAAACTTAATTCCGAAAACGGAATAACAGTTATTATGGTATCACATGATATAATAGCGGCGGTAGATAACGCCGACCATATTCTGCATTTGAGCAACAAAGAGCTTTTCTTCGGCACTACAGAGGATTATACACACAGCGAGATAGGCAGCAGATTTTTATATCACAACTGCCACTGCGACGGCTGTGAAAGGCATTCCCGTTATCACCACGACAGCTCTCATATTCATAAATACGAGGGGGACGGGCGCAATGAATGAGCTTTTTGAAATGTTTTCTTTTTCGTTTATGCAAAGAGCGCTTATAGTCGGAATACCGGTCGCTCTGTGCGCCGCGCTGCTGGGGGTCAGCCTTGTGCTTAAGCGGTACGCTATGATAGGCGACGGTCTGTCTCATGTCGGCTTCGGCGCGCTCGCGATAGCCTCTGCGTTTAATCTTGCTCCGCTTTGGGTCTCGGTGCCTGTGGTTATTATAGCCGCGTTTTTGCTTTTGCGCCTGAGCGAAAGCAGCAAGATAAAGGGAGATTCTGCAATTGCTCTTATTTCAAGCGGCGCGCTTGCAATAGGCGTTGTTGTTGCGACGGTCGGCAACGGAATGAACACGGATTTGAGCAATTATTTATTTGGCAGTATTCTTTCAACAAGTCAAAGCGACGCAATAATGAGCGTGTGCCTGTCCGTAGTTGTAATTCTGCTTTTTATTTTCTTTTACGGAAAAATCTTTGCAGTAACCTTTGACGAGAGCTTTTCAAAGGCTACGGGTGTAAACAGCGGAGCATACAATATGGTGATTGCGCTGCTTACTGCCCTTACCATAGTTATCGGAATGAGAATAATGGGAACCTTGCTGATCTCAAGCCTCATTATTTTTCCGGCGCTTACGTCCATGCGGCTGTGTAAGACCTATAAAAGCGTCATCATAAGCTCCTCGCTTGTATCGGTAATATGCTTTGTTTCGGGGCTTATTGCCTCATATTTTCTTGAAACGCCAACCGGAGCGACGATCGTAATAGTGAATATGATAGTATTTTTCCTTTTTACGGCAATATCATATTGCATAAAGCCCCTAAGGGGCTGATGCTGTTTTAAAACGGCGGTGCGCTTTGTTTTGCGCTCTCCGCCGAATGGTGAAAAGCAAGGCCTTATGCGACACATTTGCAATCGTTTCGGGCTTGACAGTGCGGGCTTATCAAGCCTTGCTCAGATTTAAATAAGAGGGTGCGCTATGCTACAGGATATATATCCGGCTCAGCTGAAAATAGAATATGAGAGCAAAAAGCCGTATGAAGGCGCCGCTCTTATAGCCTTTAACGGCGAGAACGCGCTTTTAAGGCAGGATAACGATGAGTTCTTTCTGCCCTGCGTCAGCGAGTTTTATGAATACAGAGAGAAAATGCGTTTTTTGTTCAAAATAAACGACGAGGACTTTTTTCTTCTTGACCTTGACGATGAATGCCCTGTTCCCGACGGCTGCTGCTTTAAGGATATGCAGTATTTCAGAAGAGCCAAGCCGCAATATAAGGCGTTTGCCGTTGTAACCGCGCTGCATATAAATAAATTTTACACTTCCTGCCGTTATTGCGGAGGCTGTGCGGCGAAGCTTAAACACAGCGAAAGTGAAAGAGCGATGTGCTGTCCAAGTTGCGGCAGGACGTTTTATCCGCAGATAGCGCCGAGTATTATCGTTGCCGTTACGGACGGCGACAGACTGCTGCTTACAAAATATAACAGTGCTCACAACGCGTATAAAAAATATACACTTGTAGCCGGTTACTGCGAAACCGGCGAGAGCGCCGAGCAGACCGTCCGCCGAGAGGTTATGGAGGAGGTCGGGCTAAGGGTAAAAAATATAAGATATTACAAAAGCCAGCCGTGGGGCTTTACGGGAACGCTGCTGCTCGGTTATTTTGCCGAGCTTGACGGAAGCGACAAGGTCACCGTGGATGAAAGCGAGCTTTCAAGGGCGCAGTGGTTTTCCCGAAGCGAGATACCGAAATCGGATTCCGATATAAGCCTTACGAACGAGATGATAGAGTATTTCAGGAACAATTAGACGGAGGAGAAAAAATGGAAGAGCTAAGCCTGCTTCACCCTAAAAACTCAAATGCGAAATACAGAACCCTCACGAAGGAGGCGGTCAACGATTTATCCGTCGATTACCTGTGCAACGCGCTGACCGAGGACGAATATGAGCGCAACATAATAAAGCAGCTTCTTATAAATATAACCGACGACGAGGATGTAATAAAATACAGGTGCGATGTGTTTGACGATTTTCTGCGTTATCCAAGTCTCAGGCAGGATCTTGCCGCCCTGCTTGTAAAGCTTAATGATATGAAGGAGATAGACAGATATAAAAAGGACACGGAGGCATCGTCCTTGTGGCAGCTTATTAACAGACTGCGTGAAATGGGCGGATATGTTGAATGTATAACGCAGATAAAAAATACCCTTGAAAGTATAGACGTGCGCTCGGAGGGACTGCTTGAGCTAAAGTCCGCTGTTCAGGCGGTATATAACGATAAGGGCTTTCCGTATTTGAAAAAGGACATTGAAGAAACAATGTCTATGGCGAGAAAATTCAGAAGCATTACTCTCGGAGTAAATCTTGACGATATGCTAAGGCCTAAAAATGTGGGGGTAATATCGCTTAATGATAAGGAATTTACGGACAGCGGAGTTTTAAAAAGATTTATGAAGTTTGTAAGCCGCGACGAGGAGCTTCACCACGGAAACGATGTGCTCGGCTTTACAAGCTTTCATCACGCAAACCCGTCAAACGCGTCAATCGGCTTCGGTCAGCTTGTGCTTGGACCTCAAAGAGATTTAAATCAGGTCTTTAAAAGCGATATAACGGGAGCGGATCCACTCTCGGATTCCTTAAAAAAGGTAGTGACCGACATATTAAAAAAGACGGTTGCCGAGATAAAGTCGATGCTCGGCAAATATGTAGGAATCGAGGGCTATTCGCTTGTATCGCTGATGTCCGAAATAATCTTTTATATTCGATTTGCAGAGCTGTGCGATAAATTCGCCGAAAAAAACCTCAGACTTTGTAAGGCTGAGGTGATCGGCAAGGACAACCGAAGCTGCGATATAAGAGGAATATATAATTTAAAGCTCGGCATAAAGGTAGTCGAGGGAGAGAGTATTGACATTGTTGAAAACGATTTTGCATTTGATGATGACAAAAGAATATATATTCTGACGGGGCCAAACCGAGGGGGCAAGACCACAATAACACAGGCTGTCGGGCTTGCGTTTCTTCTTGCGCAAAACGGAATTTACGTTCCGGCGGAGTCAATGCGGTTTTCTCCCTGTGACAACATATTTACGCATTTCCCTGCCGATGAAAACGATACGGCGGATTTGGGCAGACTTGGCGAAGAGAGCAAAAGACTTGCCGAGATTTTCGGCGAGGCGTCAAAATACAGTATGATACTGCTCAATGAAAGCCTTGCGACAACCAATGTATCCGAGGGCTTGTATATAGCAAGGGACGTTATAAAGGCGATGCGTTATCTTGGAGTGCGTTCTGTGTTTAATACTCATATGCACGACCTTGCAAGAGGTCTTGACGAATTAAACGGCGGCATTGACGGCGAAAGCGTTGTGGCAAGTATGGTGACCGGGGTGGAAAACGGTCACGGCTCATTCAAAATTTATCTTTCACCGCCTCAGGGCGTAAGCTATGCAAAGGATATTGCGGAGAGATACGGCGTTACATTTGAAAAAATGAAGGCAAAAATTGATGAAAAGAGGGCTTTAAGCTAAAAATTTCTTTTAGCGAACAGGCGGGGGATTAAAAAGAGGGAGCGCTCAGATTAAAATACTAAGTGCAACAAAATAAAAACGGGTTTATAGACGACTAAAGCCGCCCAAGGGCGGCTTTCTGCTTGTCGATAAACCGATTTTGGCAGGCGAAAAATAAAGTTTTCGCCCGCCTTTTTCAAAAGGCGGCGGTTTCCAAAGGCAGGGCCTTTGGTTGCAGCCCGCAGGCTGCGAAATTCCCCTGCGTTTCAAAGCGCAGGAGGGGCGAAAAACAGCCCGGTGGACTGTTTTTCGGTGGGAAACCCTCGCCGGGGGTTCCCCAAAAAAGTGGAGTATTTTTCAAATTTAATCAAGGCAAAAATACTTTTTCGACAGACTAAAAAACCGCCCCTTGGGGCACCCTCCATAAGGAAGGTGCCCCAAGGCGGCTCTTGTATCTAATTATTGTTTGATTCTTTGAACGGTGTAGCTTCCGTGGCTACGCCGTTTTTGTTGTATTGGCTTGCTTGCGGATATGCTCCTCGAAAGCTGCTTCCATCTCTTTCGGAGACTGTCCACGGATGATCCCGACGCCGTTCCAGTAAATATCGAGCAGTTGTACCCGCTTGCCGTCGATATACTTCGGGGCAGAAACAACGATTTTCTCGATAAACGTATGCACCAGTTCGGCGGTTAGCAAGGTCGGCTGCGTTATTTGCTTCACTTTCCCGATAAACCGTTCAAGTCCTTCCGCTTGATCGGTTTCGGCAGTCAGCCCCGCTTCCATTTCGGGTATGTCGGCTTTCAGTGTCTGTTGTTCTTCCTCATACGCTGTGGATAGCGTCGCATAGCGTTCGTCGGAAATCTTGCCTTTGGCGTTATCCTCATAGAGCTTTTGCACCAACGTGTCGATCTCCCGCACACGACTTTTCGCTTTGCCGAGTTCTCTGCGCTTACAGGCAAGCTCATTCTGCTTTTCTTCGCCGTAGCATTCCATCTGCGCTTTGGCAAATTCCTTTTCATATGCCTGCACATAGAAGAATACTCTCCGCATACTTTCCAGCACAATCTGTTCTACCACTTTTTCACGGATGTAGTGGGCGGAACAGACCTCCGAATTTTTGCGGTACGATGAGCAGAAGAAATATGCCTGATCCCGCTTGTAGTTGTTTGTCACGCTGTAATAGAGTTTTTCTCCGCAATCGGCGCAGTAGAGAAGACCTGAAAAGATGCTTACGATTCCGCTTTTGGTCGGTCTGCGGCGATGCTTACGAAGTTCCTGCGCCAGCGCAAAGGTTTCCCGATCAATGACGGCAGGGTGGGTATCCTTGAAGATCTGCCATTCCTCCGGCGGACGCTCGATCTTTTTCTTGCTCTTGAAGGATTTGGTCGTGGTGCGGAAATTGACCGTATCGCCGCAGTATTCCTGCTTGGCAAGAATGTCCGCCACGGTATCCGAACACCAGTGGTACGGTTGTTGCGGAGGATTGCCGCAGCTTCTTCCGATTGCGATCCAATGCTCTGTCGGCGTGGGGATTTGGGCAGCTTTGAGGCGCTTGGCAATCTGCGTCGGGCCGAGGCCGTCCACGCACATCGAAAAGATTTTCCGCACGATTTCAGCGGCAGTTTCGTCCACAATCCAAGATTTCGAGTCGTTCGGGTCTTTCCCGTATCCATAGGGCGGGTTAGTCGTCAGCGGGACGCCGGACATACCCTTGTTTTTAAAAACATTCCGAACCTTTTGGCTGGTATTCTTGGCGTGCCATTCGTTGAACAAGTCCTGCATCGGCACAAGGTCGCTGAGTCCTTTAGCCGTGTCGATGTTGTCCATGATGGCGATATACCGAATCCCCATACGGTCAAATTCTTCTTCCAGAAGCTGACCGACCACCAGTCGGTTTCGTCCAAGCCTCGAATGATCTTTGACGATCAGGTTAGCGATTTTGCCCTGTTCGCCCAGCTCCATGATTTCGGAGAAAGCCGGTCTTGCAAAGCTCACACCCGACCATCCGTCGTCGATGAAAACACGGGTATTGCGGAATCCGTTCTCACGGGCGTACTTTTCCAATATTGACTGTTGATTTTTGATGCTGCCCGACAGTCCGTCCTGCTCATCGTCTCTCGACAAGCGGCAGTAAAGGGCAGTAATGCCTTCCGATTTTTTGTTTCGTTTGCATTCTGACTGATTTCTGTTCATGATACTCCTTTCCACAGCCAGAAGTGATCGGATTTGTAGGATAAGTCTATCATATCACATCCGGCTGTTTACTTCAACGCTTTAAAGCGAAGATTTGCAATTTGTTTGCATTTGCGTCAGACGCCGCATTTTTTCTTCTATGCTTTCCGAGACGCATTCATCAAAGAAGCTGCGGACAATATATTTCGTGCCATCGATTTCCCGGATAAAATGAATCGGCTCTGGGAACATCTTCTGCTCAAACCATACAAGGCGTTCCTTAACCGTCATCTGCTTCAGATCATCTGTGATCTGCTCCAGTTGTCGGCTCAGTTCTGTCTGCATGGCAATTTCATTTCCCTGTTCGTCTAAATATTTCATCGGGTGTTCACCTCCGTTATTTCCATTTAAGATTGCTTTTCACCGGCAGCAGAAACGTCTGCTCGATTTCCAGTTGAAACTGCGCTAGCTTTTTCGTAAGCTCGGTGATGGCATTCGCATCGACGAAGCCGAGCGTGTTCGCTTTTCTTGCGAGCTGGTTCAGATTATTGCTCATGGCATAAAACTGCCGCATTGCTTCATAGAAGCGCTCGTCGGGCGCTTCTCTCGGCTCGTAATGGGTCAAGAGCATTCGGATCACCGTGGACTTCGGCAGCTTCGCCATCGCCGCCTTGCGGTTCAGCTCAGCGCTCTCTTTTTCGTTGAGCCATACTCGAAGCTGAATGTCTCTTGTTCGTTTTGCTTTCTTCATGTTCGTTGTTCCTTTCTGAATTTTATTTCTGATAGAGGTCTTAGGATACTTCCTAACGAGGCGTTTGTGCCCTGTGGAGGCATAAACGCACTGCTCGCCAGAGTTTTACACGAGGCGGGCAGTTTACCGTTTGTCACCCATTTGGGGGCACAAACGGTCTGCTCGCTAAGATTGTGCAGGTTCTTGTACCTCGCTTCGAAAGACTGTCATAAAACCGTCATTGACAGGGTAAATCGCTTCGCAAAGTAATGATCCTTTTTCGGCCGGTACGGGAAAAACAAATCCCGATACCATGTTCTTCGTATAATTTTAGACTGTATTTACGGAGTAACTTCGCAGCGGTATTGGGCGGGGTACAGGTATCCCGCAGTACCCATAACAGTTCCGTTGCCGTTCCGTTCCACTCGGTTTTTGACTTCATAAAGACGATCACCTTCCGAAGAAAAGGATGCTGTTCGGTCAACACGGGATATCCGTATGCCGGAATATCTCCCATCATTTCCGCAACTAAACGCTCACCTTTTGTCATCTTCATTTCGATCACTTCCTCTCAACATTTTCCTTATTCAAGTTTGATTTGCACCGTTTCACCCGAATGTCGTTTTTGTATTCCTGCCCCGGAGTCTCACCGCAGCGTCGCTGCGCTCGCTTCCTTTCGGAAGGTCG